>NZ_RZSU01000036.1:0-60226 GCF_003997585.1 Mesorhizobium sp. M5C.F.Cr.IN.023.01.1.1
AAGGGCGCCCCCGCCAGTGGCCGAAATTGGGGAAGGAAACGATAGCGTGCTTGCCGATCCTGAGCAACTCGTCGAGCACCAGCTTCGGGTTGCGGGTCGCCTGCAAGGTCTGCGACAGGACGACGAAATCGAAACCCTTGTCAGGATAGAATTTGAGGTCCTTGTCGGCGTCGCCCTGGATGACGGACAGGCCGCGCGCCACGCATTCGTTGACGCCGCGCTGCGACAGTTCCATCCCGCGGCCGTCGACCTGCTTCGTCGCCTGCAGCAATTCGAGCAGCAGGCCATCGCCGGAACCGACGTCCAGCACCCGCGACTGCGGCGGGATGAGATCGGCGACGACTTCGAGGTCGACGCGCTGGGCGTGGTTGACACTCATGATGTCGCCTTTTGCCTGGCGCATGATCCTGATCCGAAAAGTCCGCAACTTTTCGGGGTCTTGCGCTGATGCCCGGCGCATGATGCCGGTCCGGAAAGCCTGCAATCTTCAGGGGTCATGCGCTGAGCCCCCTGGCGCGGGCCGCCGAGGCGATGAAGCCGTTGATGGCCGCGAACAGCTCCGGCTCGTCGAGCAGGAAGGCGTCGTGGCCGCGATCTGTCTCGATCTCGACGAAGGACACCGAGGCGCCGGCCGCGTTCAGCGCGTGAACGACCGAGCGGCTCTCCTCGGTCGGGAACAGCCAGTCGCTGGTGAAGGAGACCAGGCAGAAACGGGTCCTGGTGCCGGCAAAGGCGTCGGCCAGTCGACCGCCATGGTCGGCGGCGAGGTCGAAATAATCCATCGCCCGGGTCATGTAGAGATAGGAGTTGGCGTCGAAGCGGTCGACGAAGGTCATGCCCTGATGGCGCAGATAGCTCTCAATCTGGAAGTCGGCGTCGAAGCCGAAGGTGAGCGCTTCACGGTCCTGCAGGTTGCGGCCGAATTTCCGGTGCAGGGCCGCTTCCGACAGGTAGGTG
The DNA here is from genome assembly GCF_003997585.1 of Mesorhizobium sp. M5C.F.Cr.IN.023.01.1.1. Lineage (NCBI taxonomy): Bacteria > Pseudomonadati > Pseudomonadota > Alphaproteobacteria > Hyphomicrobiales > Phyllobacteriaceae > Mesorhizobium > Mesorhizobium sp. M5C.F.Cr.IN.023.01.1.1. Next base: position 958 of record NZ_RZSU01000036.1, read on the forward strand.
ATGTGAGCGGCCATACGCGCCACCGCCAGCCCCTTTTCCGGGCGCTTGCCCTGCTCGAAATATTTGCCGCCATTCCAGTCCGGATCGGCCATCACCGCTTGCCGGCCGACTTCATGGAAGGCGATGTTCTGCGAGGAATGGCGCGCGCCGGTGGCGATCGGCAGCGCCGAGAAAACGCGCTCCGGATAGCTCGACGCCCATTGCAGCACCTGCATGCCGCCCATCGAGCCGCCGAGCACTGAGAACAGTTTTTCGATGCCGAAATGGTCGACCAGCATCAACTGCGCCCGCACCATGTCGCGGATGGTGATGATCGGCAGGTCGAGCCCGTAGGGCTTCCCGGTGGCTGGATTGGTCGAGGCGGGGCCGGTCGAGCCGAGACAGCCGCCGATGACGTTTGAGCAGATTACGAAGAAGCGGCTGGTGTCGATGATCTTGCCGGGGCCGATCAGCACTTCCCACCAGCCCGGCTTGCCGGTCACCGGATTGGTGCTGGCGACATGCTGGTCGCCGGTCAGCGCATGGCAGACGAGGATGGCGTTGGAGCGGGCGTCGTTGAGCGTGCCGTAAGTCTTGTAGGCGATCTGGAACGGTGACAGCAGTGTGCCGGCGTCGAGCTTGAGCGGCTTGTCGGCACCGAAACGCAACACCGGGCTCGACGGCTCGTCGGCCTCGTTGTTGGTTCGTTTAGTGCGCAGCGCGACCATCGCATCCTCTTACATTAACCCATCGCGTTTTCCGAAAACCGATTCCGGTTTTCGGGTCGATGCGATATCCGGCCGGCTACGGATAGCAAAAAAACCGGCATTGCCCTCGCAAAGCCGGTTACAGAATGCAAACGGCCCTTTAGCGAGTTGTTTAACGTGGCTGCAAGCCGACCGGCCAAATCACCACGGGATTTCGCCTTTCTTCTAGGACCGGCGCGCCTCGGCGTCAACGGCCAGTCGCTCACCCATGATCGCCGCCTCTCGACATTCCAGGCCGCGGCTTGTATTTCCGCTGCGGCTTCCCGGGCGGAAGCGTTCTCGACGGATTTTTGCAATATGAACCAGGCATCGGATCAGGCACGTCCAACGCCCCGCGCGGGGATCATGGACATCGAAGCCTATGTGCCGGGCAAAAGCACGGCGCCGGCCGGCGTTGCCAAGGTCCACAAATTGTCGTCGAACGAGAACCCGCTCGGCCCCTCGCCGAAGGCGATAGAAGCCGCGCGTGACGTCGCCGCCAAACTCGACATATATCCCGACGGCACTGCCAGGCGCCTGCGGGAGGCAATCGCCGAGGTGCATGGCCTCAACCCGGCGAACATCGTCTGTTCGAATGGTTCCGACGAGATTCTGGGCCTGCTTGCGCAGACCTATCTCGCGCCCGGCGATGAAGCTGTCATCACCGAACACGCCTTCATGGTCTACAAGATCTACATCCAGTCGGCAGGTGCCGTCCCGGTGTCGATCAAGGAAACCAATGAGGGCGCCGACGTCGATGCGATCCTCGCTGCGGTGACGCCGCGGACCAGAATCATCTTCCTCGCCAATCCGAACAACCCGACCGGTACCTATCTGCCATTCCAAGAGGTGCGCCGCCTGCATGCCGGCCTGCCTGGGAACGTGCTTCTGGTGCTGGATGCAGCCTATGCCGAATATGTCCGCCGCAACGACTATGAAGCCGGCGTCGAACTGGTGGCTGGCGCAGAAAACGTGGTCATGACCCGCACCTTCTCCAAGCTCGGCCTCGGCGGCGCGCGGATCGGCTGGATGTACGCACCGATGCATATCATCGACGCGATCAACCGCGTGCGAGGTCCCTTCAACGTCAACGCGACGGCGATCGAGGCCGGCATTGCCGCGATCCGCGACCGCGCCCATGTCGAGCGCAGCGTGGCGCATAACGAGACCTGGCTGCGATGGGTGAGCGAGGAGTTGACCAACCTCGGACTGCGGGTGACGCCGAGCGTCGGCAATTTCGTGCTCATCCACTTTCCCGAGGACCAAAAGCATTCGGCGGCGGCTGCGGACGATTACCTCTCAGCGCGCGGCTACATATTGCGGCGCGTTTCCGGCTACGGCTTCCCGAATGCACTGCGCATGAGCATCGGCACCGAAGAGGCCAATCGCGGCGTTGTCGCCGCCCTCGCGACATTTCTGAAAAGCTGAACCCCGAAAAGCTGAAACAATGACATCACCGATGTTCGAAAAGATCGCGCTGGTCGGCATCGGCCTTATCGGCTCGTCGCTGGCCCGCGTCATCCGTCGCGAAGGCCTTGCCCGCCACATTGCCATCTCGACACGCAGCGAAACGACGCTGGCGCGGGCGAGGGAACTTGGCCTCGGCTCCTCCTACACGATGGACGCGAAAGAGGCGGTCCGCAATGCCGACTTGGTCATCGTTTCGGTGCCGGTCGGCTCTTCGGGCGAGGTCGCCGCCGAAATCGCACCGGCGCTGAAGCAGGGCGCCATCCTCACCGACGTCGGCTCGACCAAGGCGTCGGTCATTGCGCAGATGCAGCCGCATGTGCCTGCCGGCGTGCATTTCATTCCCGGCCATCCGTTGGCCGGCACTGAAAAATCGGGTCCGGACGCTGGCTTTGCCGAACTGTTCGAAAACCGCTGGTGCATCTTCACGCCGTTGCCCGGCACAGATCCGGCAGCATTGGAAAATCTCTCGGAATTCTGGCGCCGCTGCGGTTCCAACATCGATACAATGGACCCCCAGCATCATGACATGACATTGGCCATCGTCTCGCATCTGCCGCACATCATCGCCTACAACATCGTCGGCACCGCCGACGACCTGGAGTCGGTGACCAAGTCCGAGGTCATCAAATATTCGGCCTCCGGCTTTCGCGACTTCACTCGCCTTGCCGCGTCCGACCCGACGATGTGGCGGGATGTCTGCCTGCACAACAAGGATGCCATCCTCGAAATGCTGGCGCGGTTCTCGGAAGATCTGGCCTCGCTGCAGCGGGCGATCCGCTGGGGCGACGGCGAAAAGCTGTTCGACCTGTTCACCCGCACCCGCGCCGTCCGCCGCTCGATCATCGAGGCCGGCCAGGACATCGATGTGCCGGACTTTGGCCGGCAGGCGGTCGAGCACCCATCCAAGGCATAGAGCATCGGACCCAAAAGTGGGTACCGGTTTTGGGAAATCCGATGCTCAAACAAAAGGCAGAGCGGCAGTACGATTCGATTTGAAAGCCCGCCGCTGTCTCAGGCCGGCCAGTGGGCGGCCATCATCGCCAGTGTCTCGGCCCTGTCCGGCGCGCCCAGCCTGCCGCCGAACCGCAGGCATTTGAGCGCGGCGGCGGCGCTGGCAAACCGCAATGTCTGTTCGATCGGCATCGCCTCCGCCAGCCCGACGGCAAAGGCGCCGTGAAACACGTCGCCAGCGGCAAGCGTGTCCACTGCCTTGATCCTTGGCGCCGCGACATGGCGCACGGACGCGACCGAGCGGTCGAACCACCAGCTTCCCGCCGACCCGCCCGTCACCGCTACGAATGCATCGGTGCGTCCGGCCAACGCTTCACAGGCCCCTTGCGGGCCCTGCTCCTCGCCGCAGAGGATGAATGCCGCTGGCTCCGACGCGACGATGTGCGAGGCGAGCGGAAACAGGCGTTCCAGCACGTCCCGTGGCGCGGTGTCGGCGTCCAGTATGGCTGGACGGCCGATTGCGCGCGCCGCCGCCATGGCCAGAGCTGCTGCGCCCGGCCAGCGCACATCGACCAGGACGGCGTCGAATGGGGTGAGGTCCTGGGTGGGGAGGGCCTCGGGGTCGGCCTGGGCGAGCTTGTCATAAAAAGGAACGATGATGCGCTCGCCATGCGTATCGACCAAGATGGCCGACAGTGCCGAACGCGCGCCGGCGACGCGCCGGACAAAGCTGCAATCGACGCCTTCGGCCTCGATCCCGGCGACCAGCTGATCGCCGACGGGGTCGTCTCCCGCGCTCGCCCACAGCGATACGTCCACGCCGAGGCGGCGTGCGGCGCAGGCCGCGCTCGAAGCCATGCCCGAGGCGATCTGGACGCCGTCGGCCGCGATGAACTTGCCCTGACGTGTCGGAAGCGTGTCGACGCGTAGGATCGTATCGAGCGTCAGCGCGCCAACACTCAGGAGCTTCACCGGGCGGTTCATCTATCTTCCTGTTTGACCATGATCTTTTCCGAACTGGAGGTTCGCAATCTTGGTCTAATCGATCGGCTTGATCCTGCCCAGCGGGATAAAACCGAGCGAGGCCTTGCCCTTGACGACCTTGAGCGGCATCGACGGTTCGTTGCCTAGCAGCGCCAGCCCGGCAAAGCCTGTTTTGATCTGGCTCTTCTGCTCGGGAATGGCCTTGCCGAGGATTGCCGCCACCGCCTTCGGATCGCTAAGCTTGATCATCAAATCGGCGTCGATCAGCCCGTCGGCATCGACCGAAACCGGTCCGGAAACGGTGACGCGCGCGCTCCCCGACGACAGATCGAGCTTGCCGATATCGACCGCCTGGCCGCGCAGGCTCTCTGTTTGTGTCTTGATCAGCACCACGCCGTTCTTCAGCGTCACGTCGCCGCTGCCGTCGAGCGGTGGCAGCACGCGGCCATCGATTGCCCCTGGATCGATTTCTAGATCGGTGAAACTCCCGGCATAGTCGATGTCCTGGCCGTTCGGACGCAATTGTCCGGCCGCGGTCCCGGCACTGAACAGCTTGACCGGGTCTGTGCCATCCGCCGGATCGGTCTGGCCGGACAGGCCCTCTGCCTCCAGCGAAATGCTCCGGGGCAGCGGCCAGGACAATTTCAAGTTCGCTCGCAGATTATCCCAGTCGATCCATAGCGGGGTCATCCCCGGGACGGAGGTCCTGAGCGGTCCCCGCAGGTCGACGCCAGGCGACAGGATCTGGGTGATGTGCGTAGCCGCGTGGAGGCTGCCGAGCGAGGCGGCGACGTTCCTGGTGTCGTCCTGGTAAGCCAGACTGTCGCAGGAAACGGCGAAGCTCGAGGGATAGCCGCTGACCGTGAGATTGGCGCAGTCCGCCTCGATGCCATTGCGGTTGAGCTCGGCCACCGCTTTGCCGGCTTCGCTCTTGACCTTGTCTGCCAGGAAGAACCAGCCGGCGCTGTAGAGGCCGAACAGCACGACGATGAAAGCGCCGAGCCAGAGCAGCCGGCGGAGAAAATTCGGCGGGCGTTTGTCATTTGACGTCATGCTGCGGCTCTCGTTGGCGCGTGTTGCAGAGGGGACTGTCGTTTCCGGCAACATCAGGTAGACGGAGGAGGATCGAAAAAACACCGATTCCAGTGCGGTGCCGCAACAGGCTTGGCGATATGGGCGATTTTTGGGTTTTTGGCTACGGTTCGCTGATCTGGCGGCCGGGATTTGCGCATGTCGAGACGCGGCGCGCCCGCCTTCACGGCTACCGCCGGTCGCTGTGCGTCTACTCCTTCGTGCATCGCGGCACGCGCGAACGGCCCGGCCTGGTGCTCGGCCTCGACCGTGGCGGCTCCTGCATCGGGCTGGCTTTCCGCGTCCCCGGCGATCTGCGCAACGAAGTCATCACCTATCTGCGCGAGCGCGAGCTGGTCACCAATGTCTATCTCGAGCGCATGCTTAGCATTCGCCTCGACAGTGACGCTATGAACGGGGGCGAGATTGTCCCGGCTGTCGCCTATGTCGTCGACCGTACCCACGAGCAATATGCCGGTGCGCTCGATGCGGCCGATGCGGCGACCGTCGTTCGCGGCGCCGTCGGCCAGTCGGGAAAGAACGAGGACTACGTGCTCAGCACGCTGGAGCACCTCGAAGCGCTTGGGATCCGCGACCACTGGCTGGAAGAAGTGGCGAAACGGATCGGGTCGTGATCTTCTTTCGTTGTTTGACCATGATCTTTCCGAAAACCGGTTCCACTTTTTGCTTCCCTGACCTTCGGTTCGGGATCATGGTCCGGGCTACATCCTGAAAATCTGCTTCCCGAGATCGGCGCGATCCAGGCTGTTTGTCACGGCGAGCTCGAACTCCGCCAGCGGATGGATGCCGCCGACAGGGACATGGAAATCGGGTTGGCCGAAGATGTCGACAATCTCGCGCAACACCGGCCGGTCGGCTTCGACAGGCGGCGAAAAGAAGTAGCGGTAGATATTTGCCCTGATCTCGATGCCGCTCAGCAGCACGTCGAAATTGTGCAGTTCGAAACGCTCGCTGCTCATGCCGCCATTGATGACCATCTGCCCGCCCATCGCGAGGGTGCGGATCAATTCGCCACTGGCGGGTCCGCCGACATTATCGATGATCCCGTTCAACCCGGCGCCGCCGGTCATGTCCATGACCGCTTCCCTAATACCGACCTTCAAATCCGACAGATCGAGAATGGCGGTGGCACCAAACCCCTTCAGGTCCAGCCTGTCGTGAGAGCGTCGCACGAGCGCGATCACGTTGATGCCGCGCCGTTGGGCGAACTGCATCACCATCGTCGAAACCGATGAATAGCCGGCCGTGACGGCCAGCCACTGTCCAGGCTGCACACGGGAATCCGCCAGCAGGTCCCAGGCGGTGATGGGGTTCACCATCTGCCCGGCGCGTTCGACCGGATAGTTGGCGGGCAGCGGGATCAGCCATTCGGCCGGAACGGCCGCATATTCGGCCCAGCTGTTGTAGTAGCTGAATGCGACAAGCGTGCCCGGTTTCAAAGCGACGTTGGCGCCCACGGCCTCGACAATGCCGGCGCCATGGTTTCCGGCGATCTGCCGGGGCAAATGCGGCTTCTTCGGTTCGGGATAGAGGTTCTGGATGAACAGGAAGTCGCCAGGGTTGACCGAGGCGGAGATCATCCTGACCAGCACCTCGCCGTCGCCAATTCGCGGCATGGGCACGTCGTGCAGATAGAGCACGTCCCGCGGCGAGCCGATTGCGTCGAACACGATTGCTTTCATGTCGGCCATCCAATAACGGGCGATCTGGTCGTGCAATCTGGACGCGGCCAGATCGCAGGAACCGATGTTTGCATCGGCGTCGCGGAATCTAAGCTCGCTGGCAAAAATCGGAATTGGCAGATTTGACAATCTATGTGCTAAACTTGCCATAGCTGTTCAAAAGGAGGCATCTTGGACAATCGTTCCGTCCACGCCGTGATCTGGCTGCCGTCGACCTTTTATTCGGCCGTCGCCGCGACACTTGTCGAAATGTTCGAACTGGTGAACACCATTCGCGGCGCGCCGGCGATTTCCTTCGAATTCGTGGCGCGGCGGGCCGACGCCACGACGACGCCTGGGATTTCCTTCGATACCAGACGCGAACCCTCGCAGCGCATGGACCTGCTGGTCCTGCTGGCCATGCCCGGTATGAAAATCCCGGAGCTTGTTGCCGCGCTGGAGGAAGAAAGCCGCCACGCCGCGCCGCTTATCGCAAGCGCGCAGCGCGACGGTGCCATCATCGCCGCGCATTGCGGGGCCGGTTACTTCCTGGCAGACGCCGGTCTTCTCGACAGAAAGCGCGCGACGATCTCCTGGTGGCTGAAAACCGATGCCCAGCGCCGCTTTCCGAAGGTGCGTTGGGACGCATCACGTGTGCTGATCGGGGACGGACGAATCTACACCTGCGGCGGCGGTTTTTCAGGCCTGGAGCTCGGCAAGGCGCTTCTGCGGGATCTTGGCTTCGCCAGGGAGGAGCGCCTGGTTCGCAAATTGCTGGTGCTGCCGCCGTCGCGGCAGATCCAGACACCCTACGAGTTCCCGCTCACCGATCTGCTGCCTTCGCAAGAACCGTTCCGCGACCGGCTCGAAGCTTTATCCAGAAAACAGCTCGGAGCGCTCGACCTTGCCTTCCTCGGCGCGCAACTAGGTCTGTCACCGCGAACGCTGGCGCGCCGGTTTTCCGATGAATTGCACACCACTCCCGGCCGATGGATCCAGGACCGGCGCCTTGAGGCCGCGAAAACACTTCTTGAAAGCACCAAACTCGGTATTTCGGAAATATGCCACCAGGTCGGCTACCGGGATACGGCCTCATTCAGCCGGCTTTTCAACCGCGTGGTCGGGCTGCCGCCTGGTGAATACCGGCGCCAGAGCCAGTAGCTCACCGGCCGGAACGTGGATCGCGCCCCCGGATCGCGCCCTTGTGAAGCACTGGTCCGTCGGAAAGGATGGCGAGGCCTTTGACCTCGGCGCGGTAAGACCTAGGTTAAGCCAGGGCCTTTCGCCCGCTCCTTTCCATTCCCCCACGGAGATCAATCGTGCAGAAACGTCGTCTCGGTCAAACCGACCTGTCCATCGCGCCGCTGGTCCTGGGCGGCAACGTCTTCGGCTGGACCGCCGACGAGAAAACCTCCTTCGACCTGCTCGACCGCTTCGTCGATGCCGGTCTCAACGCCATCGACACCGCCGATTCCTATTCGCGCTGGGTTCCCGGCAACAAAGGCGGCGAATCCGAAACCATCATCGGCAAATGGATGAAGAGCCGCGGCAACCGCGACAAGGTTGTGGTGATCACCAAGGTCGGGTCGGATATGGGACAGGGCAGGAAAGACCTCTCCGCCGCCTATGTTGAAAAGGCCATCGATGCGTCGCTGAAGCGGCTGCAGACCGATGTCGTCGATCTCTATCTGTCGCACTGGCCGGATCCGACGACGCCCTACGAGGAAACGCTCGGCGCCTATGAAAAGCTGCTCGCCAAGGGCAAGATCCGCTATGTCGGCGCCTCCAATCTCGATGCCGGCCAGTTGCGCGCCGCGCTCGATGTGGCAAGCCTGCGGGGCCTGCCGCGCTACGCGGTGCTGCAGCCGGAGTACAATCTCTACGACCGTGCCTCCTTCGATGGGCCGCTCCGCGATCTGTGCACGGCCGACAATATCGGCGTCATCACCTATTTCAGCCTCGCCAAAGGGTTTTTGAGCGGCAAGTACCGCAGCGAAGCCGATCTCGGCAAAAGCGCGCGTGGCGACGGCGTGAAGGGCTACCTCAACCCGCGCGGCATACGCATCCTGGCGGCACTCGACGCCGTGTCGGCGCGTCATTCAGCCAAGCAGGCGGAAGTAGCGCTCGCCTGGATCATCGCACGGCCCGGCGTCACCGCGCCGATCGCCAGCGCCACGACACCGGACCAGGTCGACAGCCTAATCCGCGCCGCATCATTGAAGCTCAGTCCAGACGATATCGCCGAGCTCGACAGCGCGAGTGCATAGAGGCCAGCGCGAAGCGGCGGCTTGCTCAAACAGCAGCCAACGATCGTGCGCGGCCTGCCCGGAAGGCTCCCGCACGATCGTTCAAGACGCCTTGGTCTGCCTTGCCATACCATTGCCCCGCATCGCGTCGGGATACTGGTATACAGATGGCCGAGCAGGTCTTTTCCCATCCGGAACTATGGCGGCAATTGCTGGCGCTTATCCTGGCATCGGCGGTCGTGATGGGCAGTCCGGGGCCGGCGACGATAAGCGTCACCGCCATTGGCGCCGCCTTCGGCCTGCGCGGTTCGCTTCGCTACGCCTCGGGCATCATTCTTGGTACGGTTGCCGTGCTTTTGGTCGTGACGACCGGCATCACGGCCATGCTTTCCTCTGTGCCCAAGCTCACACCGCTCCTGGCGGTCGCGTCGGCGACCTACATCCTCTACCTCGCCTTCAAAATAGCAACGGCTCCGCCTTTGGCTGCGCGTACCGGCGGGGCGGCACTTCCCACATTCCTGGGTGGGTTTGTTCTGGCCGTCGCCAACCCCAAAGCCTATGTGGCGATCGCCGCCGTCTTCGCCGGCACGTCGTCCACCGATGAGCTCGATGCAGGACTCAAGCTTGCGGTCCTCGCCTCGATGATCGTCGCCATCCATGCCCTTTGGCTTCTCTCCGGGGCCGCGTTTGCGCGCTTTCTGCGCAAACCGCTGGCTTCGCGGATCATCAATCTGACGTTCGCGGCGATACTGGTTTTGACCACGGCGCTGGCTGTGATTCCCTAGGCCTACCGGTCAGACGGGCGGCTCAGGCCCGGGTATCGGAGGCCAATTCCCTCAGCCGCTTCACCGCCGTCGGCGGCAAGGGCGGCGGGTTCGGCGCACGGGACGCCTCGACAAGCAGCTGGTCGCAGGCGGCTTCCGTCTCGCCGATCAGCCGTTCCATGAATTCCTGCTTGTCCAACCCGGGTGGGATCGGCGGCAGGAAGCGGGCCTTGATCGTGCCGGGATAACGCAGGAATTTCCGGCGCGGCCAGTAGAGGCCGGCGACATGAGCGACCGGCACCACCGGAATGCCAAGCTGCGCATAGATCTCGACGATGCCGTATTTATAGGCCGGCTCGTCGCCCGGCGCTCGGCGCGTACCCTCGGGATAGATGATCAGCTGGCGGGGATTGCGCGCCAGCTCCTGTTTGGTCGCGGCGACGACTGCCTTCAATGCTTTCGATCGGCTGCCGCGGTCGACCGGGATCATCCGCATTTTCAAGATGTACCAGCCGAAGAACGGGATCCAGGTCAGTTCCCGCTTCAGGATGTAGATCGGATCCTGCAGGAGGGGGAAAAAGGCAATCGCATCCCAGAAGGATTGATGCTTGGGCGCCAGGATGAAGGAGCCTTCGGGCAGGTTTTCCTGGCCGGTGATCTCGCTTTTGGTGCCGGCGATCTTGTCATAGAGCCACATGCTTGTGCGCGACCAGAATTTCGGCACGAACCAGGCGCGGTGGCGCGGTGACAGGAAATAGTACGGGGTCCAGAGGATCATCTGGACGATCAGATTGACATAGAAGACGAAGTTGAACGCCAGCGAGCGGATAAGGAGCATGGGAGAAGTGCCCGGTGAGGAGGTGTGCGTTGGTTACACCAAGCGCGGGCAAAAAGGAAACGATGCGAAATCGATCCGACTTTGACCCGGTATCCGTTCGTCAGGCCTGCCACGTCGCTTGCATCAGCCGCTTCTTCAGGCGAGGGGCGGCGAAATCGACGAACGCACGCAGTTTCACTGGCAGCAGACCCTGGCCGGCATGCACGAGACTGACCGGCCATGGCTGCGGCTCGAATGCCTCCAGCACGGTGCAGAGTGTGCCCGCCCGCACCGCAGCTGTGATCTGGTAGGAAAGCACCCTCGTCATCCCGGCGCCGGCAACCGCGGCATCGACCGCCGCTTCCGCGGTGTTGACCCGAAGCCGTGAGCGGATCGGAACAGCGAGCTCGGTCTTGCCGGTGGCAAAAGTCCATGCGGCGGGAGCGGTGAGCCCTTCGAACGTGATGCAGCTGTGTGCCGCGAGGTCTCTCGGGGTCTCTGGCATGCCGTGCTCGGCCAGATAGGCCGGGCTCGCGCAAACAACGCGCCGGATCGAGCCGATACGGGTGGCCACCAGGCTCGAGTCGGGAAGCTCGCCTATGCGGACGGCGAGATCGATGTGCTCCTCGCTCAACTGGGTTATCCGGTCCGCGAGCATCAGGCGGATAGCCACGTCGGGGTAGGCGGCGAGGAAGCCGGTGACGACCGGCAGCACATGCAGGCGGCCAAAGACGATCGGTGCGGTGATGATCAGTTCGCCCGTAGGGGCGATGTATTCGCCGGCGGCGGTCCGCTCGGCCTCGCCGACCTCGTCGAGAATGCGACGGCAGGCAGCGAGGTAGGCGTGACCCGCGTCGGTCAGCGTCAGCTGCCGCGTCGAGCGGTTCAGGAGACGCGTCTTCAGATGCCGCTCCAGGTCGGAGACCTTGCGGCTGACCGTTGCAAGTGGGATGCCGAAACGGCGACCGGCGGCCGAAAGGCTGCCGGCCTCCACCGCGGCGACGAAAAGCGACATGGCCTCGAGGCGATCCATGGTTCTCCCGAAAAATGGAAGGATGAAGTGCAAATATGACAGCTACATCCGAAACATGGAAGGGGTATATGTTTGGTGGCGAAGCTGATCGACGAGAAGGAAGTGCCCATGCCCCGTATCTCTACACCTGCGTCCATAGAGGCCGCGCCAGCTGCGTCGCAGCCGATGTTGCATGCCGTCGAGAAGCAACTCGGCGTCGTCCCAAATCTCTTCAGGCTCGTTTCCAATAGCCCGGCTGCGCTGGAAGGCTATCTCAGTCTGTCCGGAGCGCTTGCCAAGGGCCGCCTTCCCGCGCCGACGCGCGAGCGCATCGCTCTGGCGGTCGCCGAGATCAATGGCTGCAGCTACTGCCTTTCCGCCCACACCTATCTCGGCAAGAACCTCGCCAAGCTTGACTATGCCGAGATGGTCGCCAATCGCGGCGGCGGGTCCAACGACCCCAAGGCCGCCGCAGCGGTGCGTTTCGCCGCTAAGATTGCTCGCGACCGTGGACATATCGGTGACGAGGATCTCAGCGCCGTCAGGCTCGCAGGCTACGACGATGCGCAGATTATCGAGATCGTCCAGCATGTCGCTCTCAATGTCTGGACCAATTATATCAATGAGGTTGCCAGGACGGAGATCGACTTTCCGGTCGTTTCTGCCCGCAGGGCAGCTGAATTCAGCAACCGTGAGCCCATCGCAAGGAGTTCCCATGGCTGAAAGCCGCCCGCCGCTCCCGCCATTCACCGCCGAGACCGCCGCACAGAAGGCACGCATGGCGGAGGATGCCTGGAACTCCCGTGATCCGGCACGGGTCGCGCTTGCGTACACAATCGACAGTCGCTGGCGCAACCGGGCCGAGTTCCTGCAAGGGCGCGACGCCATCCAGACCTTCCTCACACGCAAATGGGGTCGCGAACGCGACTACCGGCTCATCAAGGAGGTATGGGCCTTCCGCGACAATCGTATCGCCGTGCGTTTCGCTTATGAATGGCACGACGACAGCGGCTCGTGGTTTCGCAGCTACGGCAACGAGAACTGGGAGTTCGATGAACATGGATTGATGCGCTTGCGCATCGCCAGCATCAACGACCTGCCGATCCGCGAGGCCGAGCGCAAATATCATTGGCCGCTCGGCCGCCGGCCGGACGACCATCCCTCTCTGACGGAACTCGGCCTTTGAAGGAGGCTTTCGATGAACGCTCACGTCTTCACCAGCGATGTCGCCTTTACGCCAACCGTCAAGGCGATCCAGGCCCGCAAAGGCTCACGCATGGCCTATGCCCGCGTCGAGGAGCGCGGCGGCTGGCAAGCTGATATAACACCCGATCTCGCCGCCTTCATCGAGGCGCAGACCAGCGTCTTCCTGTCGACCGCCAATGGTGACGGCCAGCCCTACATCCAGCATCGCGGCGGGCCGGCCGGCTTTCTCAAGGTGCTCGACGAGCGGACGATCGGCTTCGCCGATTTCTCCGGCAACAGGCAATTCATCACCCAGGGCAATCTGGACGACAACCCCCGCGCTTTCCTGTTCCTGATCGACTATGCGCACCGGCAGCGCATCAAGATCTGGGGCAGTGCGCGTGTCGTCGAGGACGACGCCGAACTGATGGCGAAGCTGATGCCGGAAGGCTACAAGGCGCGCCCCGAGCAAATCATCCTGTTCACGGTTTCGGCCTGGGATTCCAATTGCCCGCAGCATATTCCGCAACGGTTCGAAGCTGCCGACGTGGCGGCGGCGCTGGCCGAGCGGGACAAGCGCATCGAACGTCTCGAACAGGAGATCGCGCGCCTGCGCAGCGCCTCATGCGTCACGGTCAAGGAATGATACAGGTTCCAGATCGGCTCAGTTCGGCGCAGCAGCGTCTGCCAGCGCGATGCCGGTCGGCGTTGGCTTCACCGGCACGATGCCGCGCGCCAGCGCCAGCAGATATTTGTTATATTCGGTGAACAGCACGCGCAGCGCCCTGGGCTTGGTCAGCCAGCCGCCATTGCCGAGGTTGCTGTTGACAACCGGATAGGGCTCGAGCTTGGCCTTGTGCAGCAGTCGGCCCATTTCCAGCAGGCTGCGCGGCATGTGATAGTTGTTGGTGACAAGGATCACGGTGCCATAGGCGTGGTCTTCCACCCACTTGGCACTTTCCTCGGCATTGCCGATCGTGTCGAGCGCGGCGCGGTCGATGTCGACGCAGCAGGAAAACAATTTCTTGTCGCCGCGGGTCGCGACCTGAAGCTGGCGGCGGCTGGCGGAAGGATGCACGCCGCTGATCAGCAGCCGCTCGCCCTTGCCGGACGCAAGCAGACCCATAGCGGCATCGAGACGTGAATGGCCGCCGGTCAGCACGATGATGGCATCGGCTTTTGCCGGATTGATAGGAGTCGCGAGACGGCTGACAGTGTTGGCGAACCAACCGAAGCCGCCGGCAAACAGCGTCGCCAGCACGAGCAGAAAGAAAGCGGAGATGCGCAATGCGCCCGCCAATCGGCCGGGCTTGACGCGCTCGCTGGATGGCGCAATCACCAAGGGTAACTGTCCAGCCGTTCCGGTCGACTCGCGCGCGTCCATCGTCTCTATCGTTAACCCCGAAATGCGGCGTTTAGTAGGTCAAAAGGCACACATTACGTTACGCTAATTCTCTATTCGTGATCACCCCGCGTCCGGCTGGCGGACATCGATGTCGCTGAGATAGGTGACGACGGTGACATGGGAGGTTGCCGCCGTCAGCGCACCGATGACCAGCACCATGAGGACGACGCCGAGATAGCCCGCCGAACCGATAGCGAAATTGCCGAACAAGGCGGTCGCCTGATCGGCCTCCGGCGTTGCCATGTTGCGCGACGACCACCATGAGAAGACGATGAAGACGAGCACCGCCGCCGCACCCCCGGCGGCTGCGCCTTTCATGCCGGTGACCAGGAAGTGGTGGCGGAATTCGCGCGCGATGAAGCGCGCTTCGGCGCCGACGAAATGCAGCACCTCGATGATGTGGCCGTTGCCGGCCATGGCGCCGCGCGTTGCAAACACCACGGTCAGCACGGTTGCCGACAGCATCAGCGCCAGCACGGCAATGCCGATTGTCACCGTGGTGCGGGCCATGGCCACCAGCCGGTCGACCCAGGTGCGATGGTCGTCAAGTGCTGCACTGGGCAGCTTCGGCGCGATCGCGGCACGCATTGCGGCGAAATCGGGCGGGTTGTTCTCGTCTATGGTGACGATGATCAGACGCGGGACCGGCAGCTCGTCGATGTTGAGACCCGAACCCAGCCACGGCTCCAGTAGCCGCGCCGTGGCATCGCGGTCGACGATCCTGGCGCTCTTCACGCCAGGAAATTCGCCGGCGATCTGCGAGGCCTGGGCAAGTGCTGCCTCCATGTCGAGGCCGTCTATCGGCTTGATCTGGATGGTTGCCTCGCGTGAGATCTGGTTCTCCCAGACCGAGGCGGTGTCGCGCACCAGCGTCACCGCGCCGAAGGTCAGGCAGGAGAGGAACGTCATGATGGCGATGACCAGGACCAGCGCCCGGCCGGCGATGTTCTGCGCCGGCACGATCGGCGCCATCTTGCGTTGAACGCGCTGCGTCGTCGCAGCCTTACCGGCGTGCTGGTCTTCGACATGGTGAACGGAAAGGTCAGTCATAGATATCCAGCCTTCCGCCGGCCAGGATCATGCGCCGTGCGTCGACCTGTTCCATCAGGCCGAGGTCGTGCGTTGCAATCACCACCGCAGTGCCCAGCCGGTTGAGTTCGATGAACAGCCGCAACAGGCGTCGCGCCAGCGGCGGATCGACATTGCCGGTCGGCTCGTCGGCAAGCAGGATCTCGGGCTGCTCGATCAGCGCCCTGGCAATTGCGGCGCGCTGCTTCTCGCCACCCGACAGCACCGGCGGCAGCACATGCATGCGCTCGCCAAGGCCGACCCATTTCAGTAACTCGGTGACGTCGGTGCGGTAGCTCGCCTCCTCGCGCCCGCGCACGCGCAGCGGCAAGGCCACATTCTCATAGGTCGTCATGTGGTCGAGCAGGCGAAAGTCCTGGAACACCACGCCGATGCGCCGCCGCAGATGCGGCAGCTCGGTGCGCGAGATGCGCGAGCGGTCCTTGCCGAAGATGGTGATCAGCCCGCGCGTCGGCTTGAGCGACATGAACAAAAGCCGCAGCAGCGTCGTCTTGCCGGCGCCCGAAGGGCCGCTCAGGAACTGGAAGGAGCGCTCCGGGATGTGCAAGGAAATGTCGCGGAGGATTTCCGGACCCATGCCATAGCGGAGGCCGACATTTTCGAAGCGGATCACGTTCGACGACCTGAAACTTGCGGCGGCGACGAGCCAGCCTTCTCTGAGAAGAGACCATCGGCCGGCATGGTTAACCGGCGGTTAATTCGGAGGTTTTTTAGGCGCGTCACAAGGGTTCCGGTGGGGAAGCGTTAACCATTTCCGTTTACGCAAAAGAAACGAAGACGAACAAGTGCCGTAGTGCTGGGGCCGTGATGGCTGACGATCGAACCGCGCGCCCGGTTTCCGGCGAATTCATGACCGATTCGGCCGCAAATCCTGCGCCGGAACGCATCTTGCGTGATCCAGCCGACGACGTCGTCGATGCCGAGTACGAGGTGCTGCCGCGCCTCACCGGCGGCATGGACCCTTCACTACCGCTTTCGCGGGTGATCGCCACGCCCTCAATCGAAGGCATGGACATGCTGCGCAAGCCCAAAGCCGCGATGGAACGGCTGCGGGCGTCGCGCGGCGGGCCGATCTTCTGGATCGCCGGCCTCAGCGCGGCGTTTGCAGCCTTCTGGATCTCGGGCGGGCACGCGCTGCTGCGTCAGGCGCCGCTTCTTCTTGCGGCACAGGAAACGGGCGCCGCCCTCACCATTTCAGGCGTCACGTCGCGTATCGATGCGTCCGGGCCGGAACCTGTCCTGTTCGTCGGTGGCGAGGCCGCGAACGACGGCGCCAGCCCGTCGCCATTGCCGCCGCTGGAAATCCGGATCACCGGCAATGACAGGCGCACAACCCGCTATAGGCTGGGGACATTCAATCGTTCGCTGGCGCCCGGCGAAAGATTTGGCTTTTCCAGCCGGCTCGACGTGCCTAGAAACGGAGTCAAGACCGTCTCGGTCACGTTCGCCAATTAGGGGCGATCATTTCTGGAAAGGCAGCCAATGCCAATCGTGCGCGGCAAGGATATCGAGGTCCTGTTTTCGGCGTCGGCGATTGCCCGCCGCAATCTGGAGCTCGCCAAGGAGATCGCCGGGCACGATTATCAGGACCTTCTGGTGATTTCGGTGCTGAAAGGATCGTTCATCTTCGCCGCCGATCTTATCCGCGCCATGCACGATGTCGGCCTGTCGCCCGAGGTCGAGTTCATCTTCATTTCCAGCTACGGCGCCGGTACCACCAGCGGCGAGGTTAGGGTGCTGCGTGACATCGACAATGAAGTCGCCGGCCGCGACGTGCTGTTGATCGACGACATTCTCGAATCCGGCAAGACGCTGTCCTTCACCCGCGACCTGATGCTGTCGCGCGGCGCCAAAAGCTGCGCCATCGCCGTGCTGCTCGACAAGCGCATGCGCCGCCAGACTGCGCTCAACGCCGACTATGTCGGCTTCGACTGCCCCGACTATTTCGTCGTCGGCTACGGCATGGATGTCGCCCACGCTTTTCGCGAACTGCCGTTTGTCGGCATCGTCAAGGGCGACGCATAGATTTATCTTCGATGCCGTTTGCGGTTCAGGAAAAGTCAACTTTTCCCCGCCAACATTCCGCTATGGCAAAGCTCCTGATCGTCGAGGACGATGAGTCCGTCCGCACCCTCGCCGCCCGCGCGCTCGAACGCGCCGGGCATATGATCGACATCGCCGCCGACGGCGCGCAAGGGCTTGCCCTGATCCGCGCAGCACGTGGCGGCTATGATCTTGTCGTCTCCGATATCCGGATGCCGGAAATGGACGGCATCCAAATGGCCAAAGCGGCGGCGTCGCTTTTTCCGGCGATGAAGATCTTGCTGATGACCGGCTATGCCGACCAGCGCGAGCGCGCCGAGGAATTGAACGGTGTCATTGTGGACGTCGTGCAAAAGCCGTTCACGCTGGCCGAAATCCGCGCCCGTGTCGAACAGGCGCTCGCCTGTTTTGTCTAGAGCGGCTCATCGTTTCACGGAAACGCCGAACCGCTCTATCTCTTTATTTTTGCGCAATTCCGGACGGAAAACCGTTCACACTTTTCCTGGAATTGCTCTAGAGGCCAAAGCCTGATTGCAGTCAGGCCGGATCGCAGGTTGCCGCGATTGCCGGCGTGCTGCCCCGGCGCCGACTGGAATGGAGCGCGAACAGACCGGCGCCGATGATCAGGGCGGCGCCGATGACGGTGGTCGATCGCGGCACTTCGGCAAAGAACAGGAAACCCCACAGCGGCGACCAGATGATGCCGGTGTATTCGAAAGTGGCGACGCTGTTGGCGGGCGCCAGCCGATAGGCCTGCGACAACAGGATCATCCCGGCCGAAGCGACGAAGCCGCAGGCGGCCATCGTCAGAAAATCGATCCGCGTCGGCCAGAGCCATGGCCTGACCAGGAATTCAAGGCTCGGATGCGTGGCGTGAGCTATTCCTGCCAGCCAGAACAGCACGGCGACCGCTGCAGCGCCCAGGAGGTAGACGCCGTTTTGATAGAACGCCATGACCGTGGATGATTCGGTGTCGCCGATCTTGCGGGCCATCAACTGCGAAAACCCGTACAGCACCGCCGACGCCAGCGACAGCAGTGCCGCCCAGTCGAACAGCCCGGCACCGGGCCGCAGCATTACCAGCACGCCCAGCATCCCGACCATCACGGTGACCAGCGTCTGCCACGCCACCCGTTCGCCGAGATAAGGGCCGGCAAGCGCCATGATGAACAGCGGTGCCATGAAATAGAGCGCCACCGCGTCGGCAAGCGGAAGGGCGGCGATCGCCAGATAGTAGACCGTGTAGGAGGTGAACAGGATGAAGGCGCGCGTCGTCAGCATGCGAAATCGCTTTGAAAAGATCGCCCTGAGCCCGACATCGGCATGAACCAGCACGAGAAGAATGGGCAGGGCGACGATCGAGCGGATCGCCATCACCTCGGTCACCGGATAGGTGTCCGATACGGCCTTGATCAGCGGATCCTGGAGCGAGAACACCAGAACGCCGAGGCAAAGACTTGCCATCCCGAAAACGATCCGGTTCTGCATGTCGTTCGACGGCTCCTTGCGTGCGGCCCGAGAGCCGGGCCTGATAATTTTTGGTTTATGCACGTCGTTGTCCCAAAACCGCTGCGCACTTCTGGGCGACATGCATTAAAAAGAACCCGCCACCGTTTCGGGCAGCGGGTACGAGTGAGGACTTTTGATTGGTCCGCAGCCGATTTCGCAGCCGCATATCCAATGGGTGAAGCGACTATCATCCGCCGTTTGACATGTTGCAAACGAATTGGAATGATACCAGCAATCAGAATTTCTTATGGCGGACAAATGAAGCCCACGCTCGACAGCGATCTGCTGCGCACCTTCGTAGCGGTTGCCGATACCGGCAATTTCACCAAGGCAGCGGAGCAGGCCGGCCGTACCCAATCGGCGGTTTCGATGCAGATGAAGAAGCTCGAAGATGTGGTCGGCGACAGCCTGTTCGAGCGCGGCTCGCGCGGTGTGGCGCTGACGCGCCGCGGCGGCGAACTCATCGTCAACGCCCGCCGGATCGTGTCGCTGCTGGACGAGACGGCGGCATCGATGGTCGCGGCGCCGCTTGGCGGGCCGGTTCGCATCGGCATTCCGGAGGAATATGGCCACGCGATCCTGTCGCGCGCGCTCGGCGCCTTTGCCAAGCGCCATCCTCAGGTCGACATCACCGTCCGCTACGCGCATTCCGGTGCGCAGATCGCGGCGCTCGCCGCCGGCGAGCTCGACCTGGCGGTGGTGTTCGAATGGCAGGATCTCTCCGGCGGCGAGGTGCTGATGCATGACCCAACCGTATGGGTGACGTCGGAGCTGCATCACATGCATGAGGAGCGGCCGGTGCCGATCGCGCTCTACAATCGTGCCGGCTGGTGCAAGGATTTCGCCATCAAGTCGCTGGAGCAGCGCGGTCTCGCCTATCGTGTCGCTTATACTAGCGACACCAATGGCGGCCTGCGGCTCGCCGTCACCTCCGGGCTGGCGATCGCGCCGATCTCGCGCAGCAACATCCCGGCCGGCTGCCGCGAACTTACGGCCGCCGATGGGTTCGGCGACATCGATTCCTCGAACGTGGTGCTGCGCCGCAATCCGAACGCTTCCGGCGAGGCCATCGACGGCATGGAAGAGGCGATCCGCGAGGCGTTCACCAACCGCTAGAGCGGAGCGGCTTTACTTCAGCTCCAGCAGCCGCTCCAGATAGCTGCGCTCGATATCGGGGCTGAGCGCGTTGCCGAGCCGCTTGCGGATCGCTTCTAGGATCTGGCGGGCGCGCTGCACGTCAATTTCGTCCGGCACCTTCACCGAATCGCCGAAGTCAGGGCCCTCGGTGGCGCGTGGCCGGCCAAGCGGATCGCGGTCGGCATTCTGCTGGCGGCCGCCCCGCTCGCCGTCGCCCTCGTCGCCCTGCATGGCCTGCAATTGCTTCATCATGTCCTTGGCGCCCCTGCGCAACGCTTCCAGCGCGCGGCCCTGGTGACCGACGGCCTGATCGCCATCGCTGTCGCCAAGCGCCTGTTTGGCATTGCCCATGGATTTGCCGGCCTCGCCAAATCCTTCATTGGGCTCGAGACCCATGCCTTCGAGGCCTTTCCTCAGCTGGTCGAGGTCGCCTTGCAGCTTGCCTTGGCCTTCCTGCAACCGCTTCAGCGCGTCGGCGAATTCCTGCGGCGTCATCGGCCGGCCGAGCGGATCGCGGTCTTCACCTGGGCCGGGCTGCTCGCCCTGTTGGCCCATTTGGCCCTGCTCACCGTTCTCGCCGAGCTGCTGGTCGCGATTCTGCCCGCGCTGTTGCTGGCCGCGCTGCATCTGGTCCATGCGGAACGTCTCGTTCATCATCTCCTGCTGGCGCCGCATGATCTCGCCGAGCTTGTCCATCTGCTGGCGCATTTCGCTGTTCTGCTGGCCGCCCTGTTGCTGACGTCCGGCCTGGAGATTGTTCATCATATCCTGCAGTTGCGAAAGCAATTGCTGCGCGCTGTCGCGATCGCCTGATTTCGCCAGGTTCTCGATCTGGTCCATCATGCGTTCGATGTCGCTCTGGCGCAGTTCCTGGCCGTTCTGCTGCATCTGCGGCGCGTTCGGATTCTGCTGCGCACGCTGGGCGAATTCCTGCAGGAACTGGTTCATCGCCTCGCGCAGTTCCTTCATCGCCTTGTCGATTTCCTCGTCGCTGGCGCCGTTCTTGATCGCGTCCTGCAGCGCCTGCTGCGCCTGGCGCAGCCGCCGCTCGGCCTCCGAAAGATTGCCTTCCTCGATGCCGAGCGCGATCTCCCACAGATAGGCGACCTCGTCGCGCAGCTTGTCGTCGCTGTCAGCCATCTTCAACCGGGTGCGGGCGCTCATGATGGCGAGGTAGTGCGCCATGTTGTCGAACGTATCTTCGGGCCTGAGCGTGATCGCGTCCATCAGGTCGAGCACGCGGCTCTTGGAGTTGGCGTCGAGCGCCAGCACGCGGCGCTGCTCGATCACGGCCCTCGCCAGCGGGTTGGAGAAAGGCCGCTCCGGCATCACCAGCGTCTTAGTCTCGCTGGTTGCCGTATGTCCGGCGTCGTCGGTGGCGACAAGCGTGAGCTTGATGTTGCCGCCGGCCCAGACATGCTCGGTCAGGTCCTTCGTGGTCTTGGCGGCGTTCCCCTTGGCGCCGCGGCGCGGCAGCGTCAGCGGCATTTCGGGCGGGCCATAGAGCGGATGCGCATTCGGCGCCGGTGGATCGGCCAATGCGAAATCCGCCTTGGCGGAGGCCGCGCCATAGTCGTCGTCGATCTGGTAGTTGAGTTCGAAGGAGCCGTTGACGGCGCGTTTCGGCTCGCCGACGAAGCGGATCTGTGGCGGCTTGTCCGGGATCACCGCGAAGGCCCAGTTGCCGAGTTCGTCATTGCCCGATTGCAGTGTCAGCGTGCCGTTGGTCGTCAGCTTTCCTGTGAACTGGCGCACCGTGGAGGGCGTTGCCGTCGAGGGCGTTGCCGCCGCCGGTTTGGCCGCGTCGGCCTTCTGCCCGGTCGGTTCGATGGTGCGGGCGTTGCCGTCGGCGTCGGCGTAGCTCAGCGTTTCCTCGCCCGAACCGCCGGTGACGCGCAGGGACACATCGCTGCCTTCCGGAACGGTGAAGGTGGACGCAGCCTGATTGCCATTGTCGGCGAGGGCTGGGTTGGCGAGGGCGGGGGAAGTGAGGAAGACCGGCGGCCTGCCGGTGTAGGCCGGCGGCGTCACCCAGGCGTCGATGCGCGGCGGCACAGCGTCGCGCGCCGCGTGGGCACTGAACCCGTCTGCGATGCGGCCGCCCGACGGTCCAAAGGAGAAGGCAAAGGCGGTGACCAACAAAAGCGCCGCCACGGCGCGCAGCCCCCACGGGTCGCGCTCCGGCACCCGGGTGCGGGGCAGGTCGCCGCCGAGGTTGCCGAGTTTTTCGGCCATGCGTTTCTGGTGCTCACGCCACAGCGCTTGCGAAAAAATGCTCTCCCTGCCGCTCGGCCGGTCGGTCTGCACCAGCACCGGGCTGTGCAGCAATTGGTTGGCAGCCTCGATGCGCCGGTCGATCTCGGCGCTGGTCGGCACCCGGAAGAAACGCAGGGGATAGAGCGCGGAAAGGGCTGCGATGCCGAACACTGCCATGAGGCTCATGCGCGCCGTGTCGGGCAGCAGAAGGAAGAGGCCGAGCCACGAGACGCTGAGGAACAGGCTGGCGACAATGACCAGCGGAAGCAGCAACGGCCAGCCACGCTCGACCGTCATCGAGACCCGTGTCGCCAGCCGGCTCAGAGCAAGGCGCCCGGCCAGGCTGCGATCGCTGGTGAAGGTGGGTCGTTGCGTCATCGGCCCTTCCTGATTCAGGCGGGATAACCCGAACCTCACAAATCTATCGCACCGGCCCGAAAACCGGATTCGATTTTCGGAAAGTACGATGCGAAGACTCAAAGTCGTAAATGCACGTCACTCGAAGCATAACAACAAACACGGCGAAGGCGAGGCGGTTCCCGAAAACGTGAACAGGACTGCCCCCGTTATCGTCCGAATTTAGCCGGATTGGCGTTTGCACCGCAGACCAGTACCGCGACACGCTCGCCCGCAGCCGGCGCGTAGCGGCCGGACAGGATCGCCGCGAAGGCCGCAGCGCCGCCCGGCTCGGAGATGATTCGCACCCGGTCCCAAAGCGCCGCCTGCGCGGCGATAATCTCGTCGTCGCTGACCAGTATGGAACGCTCGACGAAGGCCTCGGCGATTGGAAACATCATTTCGCCGACGCGCTTCGGCGCCAGCGAATCGGCGGCGATGCCCTCAGTCGGCGCATCGACGGGTCGGCCGGCCTCGAAGGCGCGATGAAGCGTCGGCGCTCCCTCGGGCTCGACGGCGATGATCCTGATGCGGCCGGCGAACCAAGCGGCGATGCCGCCGATCAGGCCGCCGCCACCGACGGCGACCAGCAGCGTGTCGAGCTCAGGCAGGTCGGCCTCGATCTCGAGGCCAAGCGTGCCTTGCCCGACAAGCGTTTCCTCCTGGTTGAAGGCGTGGATCTGCAGGGCACCGGACTTTTCGGCAAAGTCTTCGCTGGCGACCAGCGCCTCGGCATAGCGCGCGCCACCGACGACCAGCTCGGCGCCGTAGCCGCGGATGCGTTCCAGCTTGGCCGGCGGGCTCACTTCGGGAACGAAGATGGTCGCCTTATGACCGAGCCGCATGGCGGCATACGCGACCGCAGCCCCGTGATTGCCGCCCGATGCCGCGACGACGCCAGCCTTGGGAACCGGCCGCTCGAGAAGATTGGTGAAGGCGCCGCGCGCCTTGAACGAGCCGGAATGCTGCAGGCATTCGAGCTTCAGGTCGACGGCAAGAGGCGGACAGCCGAAATCGGCCATGTCGACGCGCAGCACCGGCGTGTGGCGCACGAATGGCCTGATACGCGGTTCCGTTGCGGCGATGCGTTCGCGTGTGATGCTATTGCCGTTAAGCATGGCTTGCTCCCAAGGATTGACATCACTTAGTAACTTAGCAAAATGGCTAAATGCAAGAGGTCGATGTCTTCAAGGCGATTGCCAACGAGCGCAGGCTGCAAATCCTCGACTGGCTGAAGGACCCGCGCGCGCATTTTCCACGCCAAGCGGATGGCGACCTGGTCGAGGACGGCGTCTGCGCGCTGCTGATCGCCGAAAAGCTGGGGATCACCCAGGCGACGCTCAGCGAGCATATGCGGGTGCTCACCCAGGCCGGCCTTCTCAGCAGCAAGCGTATCAAGCAGTGGACGTTCTATCGCCGCGACGAAGGCAGGATCGCCGAGACAAGGGCGCTCATTCAGCACCGGCTGTAGCGGTGCAGGCGATCTTTGTTATTGACCATGATCGTTTCCGAAAACCGGTTGCCACTTTTCGCTGACGCGGACGTTCGGTTCGGGATCATGGTCTATCTCAGCCAATCGGGCAGCGAATCCAGTCCGATCAGCTCGTCATAGGTCTGGCGCGGGCGCACTACATGGAAACGGTCGCCGTCGACCAGCACTTCGGGCACCAGCGGCCTGGTGTTGTAGGTGCCGGCCTGCACCGCGCCATAGGCGCCGGCGGTGGCGATTGCGATCAGGTCGCCGGCCTTCAGCCGGGGCAGGTCACGGTCGAGGCCGAGATAATCGCCGGTCTCGCAGACTGGGCCGACCACGTCGACCGTCATGCGCGGCGCTGCTGCCAGCTGCTGCACCACCGGCTTGATGTCATGGAAGGCGTCGTAAAGTGTCGGCCGGATCAGATCGTTCATCGCGGCGTCGACGACCAGGAAATTCTTGGCGTCGCCCTCCTTCACGAAGATCACTTGCGAGACGAGGATGCCGGCATTGCCGACGATCAGCCGGCCCGGCTCGAACATCACCTTCAATCCAAGCTTGGTGACGTGCTTCCTGACGATCTGGGCATAAGCGTCGGGCAAGGGAGGCGGGCTGTTGTCGACGCGGTAGGGAATGCCGAGGCCGCCGCCGAGATCGATGTGCTCGATGGCGTGCCCGTCGGCACGCAGCACGCCGACCAGCTCCACCAGCAGCGCGAAGGCGTCGTCGAAGGGCTGCAATTCGGTGATCTGGCTGCCGATATGGGTGTCGATGCCGGTGACCTTGATGCCAGGCAGTTCAACTGCGCGGGCATAGACCTTTCGCGCCTTCTGCCAGGGAATGCCGAATTTGTTCTCGGCCTTGCCGGTGGAGATCTTCTTGTGGGTCTTGGCATCGACATCCGGATTGATGCGCAGCGAGATCGGCGCCACCTTGCCAAGTGCCGTGGCGCGGGCCGACAGCAATTCAAGTTCCGGTTCGGATTCGACGTTGAAGCACAGGATGCCGACCGAGAGCGCAAAATCCATTTCGCGGGCGGTCTTGCCGACGCCTGAAAATAGGATCTTGTTGGCCGGAATGCCGGCGGCCAGCGCGCGACGCAATTCGCCTTCCGAGACCACGTCGGCGCCGGCGCCGAGATTGGCCAGGATTGTTAGCACAGCCTGGTTGGAATTCGCCTTCATGGCGTAGCAGACCAGCGCGTCGAGCCCGGCAAAGGCCTGCTCAAACACGCGGAAATGTCGGGTCAGCGTCGCCGTCGAATAGCAATAGAACGGCGTGCCGACGCTTGCGGCGATGCCTGATATCGCCACGTCCTCGGCATATAGCATGCCGTCGCGGTAGTCGAAATGGTTCACAACAGTGGTTCCGGAAGTTGGAGCACGATGAGATCGACCGATCTCATCGGCTCTAGATCAGCGGGTCGAGAATGAACTTCTTGTCCTTGACCGGTTTTTCCGGCTCCGGCGGCACGGGCTGCTCGGCCTTTTGTGCGTCCTTGCGCGCCTGCACGGCCGCCTCATAGGGCGTCTCGAGGCCGGCTTTCCTGCCGCAGGCCGTTACGGTTGCCAGCGCCGCCAGCAGCGTCAGCGTCACCAAAATCCTGCTTGCGGTCATCGATCCATCCGTCTGAAACTTTTGCCCGCCGCTTTTAGCCGAGTTTTGCTGGCATTGCACCTAGTGTGGTGGATTTGAAGTTCCTGTCATTGATGGCATTCGCGGCAAGGAACTTCAAATCCAAAACCACACTAGAATTCGTCAATTAACTCGTGCGGCTTTTGAATCCGAAATTCGCTCGCCGCGCTGCTCCAACGTGATGCGAATTTCGGATTCGCCGCACGAGCATCACGCCTTGGCGATGTGCTTTTTCCAGTACCGGATCTGCTTCCTCACCTCCGACGGCGCGGTGCCGCCGAAGCTCGTGCGGCTCTTCACCGAACTCTGTACGGCAAGCACCGAAAACACGTCCGCCGTGATGCCGGGGTGAATGGACTGCAAGTTTTCCAGCGGCAGCCTGTCGAGCCTGATTTTCTTCTCCTCGGCCAGCGCCACCGCGCGGCCGGTGACGTGGTGCGCCTCGCGGAACGGCAGGCCGAGCGTGCGCACCAGCCAGTCGGCAAGGTCGGTCGCGGTCGAATAGCCTGACCCGGCGGCCTTCTTCATGGCGGCGGCGTTCACCGTCATGTCGCGCACCATGCCGGTCATCGCCGCCAGCATCAGATCGAGCGTCTCGGCGGCGTCGAACACGGATTCCTTGTCCTCCTGCATGTCCTTGCCGTAGGTCAGCGGCATGCCCTTCATCACCGTCAGCAGGCCGACCAGATGGCCGGTGACGCGACCGGTCTTGCCGCGCACCAGTTCGGCGGCGTCGGGGTTCTTCTTCTGCGGCATGATCGAGGAGCCGGTGGAGAATGAGTCCGACAGCCTGACGAAGCCGAATTGCGGCGTCGACCAGATGATGATCTCTTCGGCCAGGCGCGACAGATGCGTCGCGCAGATCGCCGCCAGCCCCAAGAATTCCAGTGCGAAATCGCGGTCCGAAACGCTGTCCAGCGAGTTGCGCATCGGTTCGCGGAAACCGAGCGCCTTGGCCGTCTGGTGCCGGTCGATCGGAAAGCTGGTGCCGGCAAGGGCGGCCGCACCGAGCGGGTTTTCGTCCATCCGCTCGATGGCGTCGCGAACACGCGACAGATCGCGCGAAAACATCTCGACATAAGCCATGCAGTGGTGGCCGAAGGTTACCGGCTGCGCCGCCTGCATGTGGGTAAAGCCCGGCATCACCGTCGCCGCATGCTCCTCGGCCCGTTCCAGGAACGCCGCGATCAGGCCCTTCAGCGCCTCGGCGATGCGAAAGCACTCGTCCTTGACCCACAGCCTGAGATCGACCGCCACCTGATCGTTGCGCGAACGAGCGGTGTGCAGGCGGCCGGCGGCCGCGCCGATCAGCTCGGCAAGGCGAGCTTCGACGTTCATGTGGATGTCTTCCAGCCTGGTCGAGAACTCGAACTTTCCGGCTTCGATCTCTGCCAGGATCGTGTTCAGCCCGTGAGCGATTTTTTCTTGATCGGCCGCCGAAATAATGCCCGTTTGCGCCAGCATCTCGCTATGGGCGATCGAGCCTCTTATATCCTGCGCATAGAGTTTGCGGTCGAACGAGATCGACGCGTTGATCGCTTCCATGATCGCGGCCGGACCCGAGGCAAACGTCCGCCCCACATCTGGTTGCTGGCCTTCTTGTCGCTCATCGCTATAACCCGTGCTCCGGAGCAGTTTTTAGAAAATGGCAGACGGCAATCGATTTTTCCCGGCCCCGCGCCTCATCCTCGCCGCTTTGGTGGCGGGCGTGCTTGCGGGCGCGGTCGCGGTATATGTCAGCGAGAGCGGTTCTGGCAACAACGCGCCCGCGCCAGTCGACGTTGGCGACAGCAAAAACGATGTCGCCTGCGCCGCCAAGGCCGACCGCGCCAAGACGGTCGCGGCGGCTGCCACCGGCCAGGTCGCAGCACTTTTGCCGGCCGATCCGCCGCAATCGCTGAAGGGCCTTGCCTTCAACGACCCTGGCGGCAAGCCGATGACGCTCGCCGACCATGCCGGCAAGACGTTGCTGCTCAATCTGTGGGCGACATGGTGCGCCCCCTGCCGCGCCGAAATGCCGGCGCTCGACGCGCTGCAAAAAGAAATGGGCAGCGACGCCTTCGAGGTCGTCGCGGTCAATCTCGATGTCGGCGACGACGCCAAGCCGAAGAAGTTCCTCGAGGAAACCGGCGTCGAGGCGCTCGGCTATTACCGTGATTCGACCATGGCGCTGTTCAACGATCTCAAGACGCGCGGCCTGGCGCTCGGCCTGCCGGTCACCATGCTGATCGACGGTGAAGGCTGCCTGATCGCTCACATGAACGGCCCGGCCGAGTGGTCGAGCCCCGATGCCAAGCGGCTGGTCGAGACGGCGCTCGGCAAGTCGGACTAATGCATGTCGCGCAAAAGTGCGCAGCGGTTTTGCGATGGCGACATGCATCAAAACAGAACCTAAAGCGCGTCGCATGAATCCATTCGAACGCGACGCGCTTTAGGCCCCGGCGATTGCCGGTCCTCGTCGCTTTTGTTCGGGTGGTAAGCCGGCTTGGTAATTGCTTTCCATCTACTCTCATATCGAAGCGTGCACCACTTTACGGGGAGATCAAGTTCATCGATCCGCAACAAAACCGTTGTCCAATTGTCATGGGGGGCACATATTGCCCTTTGCGAGAGTGCCCTTTCGCCAATGACAAAACGGGAGATGAAACATGAAGTTCTTCGGCTTCGCGGCCGGTGTCGCCGCCACCTTGACCCTGCTTTCCACCACGTCCGCTTTCGCCGTCACGCAGATCAGCTGGTGGCACGCCATGACCGGCGCCAACGCCGAAGTCGTCGACAAGATCTCCAAGGATTTCAACGCCAGCCAGAGCGACTATGAGCTGGTTCCGGTGTTCAAGGGCACCTATCCGGAAACGCTGAATGCCGGCATCGCTGCCTTCCGCGCTGGACAGGCGCCCGATATTCTCCAGGTGTTCGATGTCGGCACCGGCGTGATGATGGCGGCCGAGGGTGCGATCAAGCCGGTGGCCGAGGTGATGACCGGTGCCGGGATGACCTTCGACAAGAGCCAGTATCTGCCCGGCATCGTCGGCTATTATTCGAAGCCGGACGGCACCATGCTGTCCTTCCCCTACAACTCCTCCTCGCCGATCCTCTATTACAACAGGGACATCTTCCAGAAGGCTGGCCTCGATGCGAACAACCCGCCCAAGACCTGGAATGAGGTGTGGGAAGCTGCCAAGAAGATCAAGGCAAGCGGCGCCGCCTCATGCGGCTACACCTCGACCTGGCTGACCTGGATCCATCTCGAGAATTTTGCGGCGTGGAATGATGTATCGTGGGCCACCCAGCAGAACGGCCTGGCCGGCGGTGATGTCGAGCTCAAAATCAACGCGCCGATTTTCGTCAACCACTTCCAGGCGCTCGCGGACCTCGCCAAGAACGGCACCTTCAAATATGGCGGGCGCACCTCCGAAGCCAAGCAGATCTTCCTTGCCGGCGAATGCGGCATCTTCACCGAATCGTCGGGCGGTCTCGGCGATATCGTCAAGTCCGGCATGAACTATGGCATCGGCCAGCTTCCCTACGACACCGACGCCAAGGGCGCACCGCAGAACACCACGCCGGGCGGCGCCAGCCTGTGGGTCTTCGGCAACAAGTCGGACGAGCAATACAAGGGCGTCGCGACCTTCTTCGCCTATCTGTCCAAGACCGATGTGCAAGAATATCTGCACCAGAAGTCGGGATACTTGCCGGTGACGCTCGCCGCCTACGAAGCGACCAAGAAATCAGGCTTCTATGACAAGAACCCCGGCCGCGAGACGCCCATCCTGCAGATGACGGGCAAGGCGCCGACCGACAACTCGAAGGGCGTGCGCCTGCCGAATCTGCCGCAGGTGCGCGATATCCAGAACGAGGAGTTCGAGAAGATGCTGGCCGGCCAGCAAACCGCTCAACAGGCGCTCGACAATGCGGTCACGCGCGGCAACGCCGCGATCGAGGAAGCGCTAGAGAACTGACGAGATTATCTCGGTTGGTCGATTGGAATATCGCCCACGCGAGCTCGCGTGGGCGATTCCTGGATAGCGAGGGAAATCAGCCTGTCTCCACGCATCGTCTTTCCCAACAAGATCCTGCCCTACCTGCTGGTGGCGCCACAACTCGCCATAACACTGGTTTTCTTCTACTGGCCGGCCGGCCAGGCGCTTTATCAGTCGATGCTTAGGCAAGACCCGTTCGGGCTGAGGACCAAGTTCGTCTGGTTCGCCAATTTCGGCAAGGTGCTGGCCGATCCGGCCTACCTCAACTCGATCAAGGTCACCGTGGTGTTTTCGCTTGCGACCGCGATCGTTGCGATGGGTGTGGCTCTGCTGCTTGCGGTCATGGCCGAGAAGGCCGTGCGCGGCAAAGGCCTCTACCGCACATTGTTGATATGGCCCTATGCCGTGGCGCCGGCGATCGCCGGCATGCTGTGGCTGTTTCTGTTCAATCCTTCGATCGGCTCGTTGGCGTATTTGCTGAGAAGCCTCGGCATCGCATGGGACCCGCTGCTCAACGGCACCCACGCCATGATCCTGCTGGTGTCGGCGGCTGCCTGGAAGCAGATCAGCTACAATTTCCTGTTCTTCGTCGCCGGCCTGCAGGCGGTGCCGAAAACCCTGATCGAGGCGGCGGCCATGGATGGCGCCGGCGAGACCAAGCGCTTCTGGACCATCGTTTTCCCGCTGCTTGCGCCGACCACGTTTTTCCTGCTGGTCGTCAATACTGTCTATGCGCTGTTCGACACGTTCGGCATCGTTCATGCCGTCACCGGCGGCGGGCCGGGCAAGGCGACCGAGACGCTGGTCTACAAGGTCTACAATGACGGCTTCGTTAATCTGATCCTGGGTGACTCGGCGGCGCAGTCGGTCATCCTGATGGCCATCGTCATTGCGCTCACCGCCATCCAGTTCCGCTACGTGGAACGCAAAGTCCATTACGGTTGAGGGCAGCGATGATCGGCCAATCCCCGCTCCGCACCTTCATCGCCCATGCCGTGCTCATCCTTGGCATATTGATCGTAGCTTTTCCGATCTACTACACTTTCGTTGCCTCGACACACACGCTGCAAACGATCCTCAGGCCGCCGCTGCCGCTCTTGCCCGGCGGCCAGCTCTGGAACAATTACAGCGAGGCGCTGTTCGGCGGTATTGGCCGCATCGGCGGTGTCAGCGTCGGCCAACTGCTCCTCAACACCACGGTCATGGCGCTCGGCGTTGCGGTCGGAAAGATATTCATCTCGATCCTGTCGGCCTACGCGATCGTGTTCTTCCGCTTTCCCCTGCGCATGATCTTCTTCTGGCTGATCTTCATCACCTTGATGCTTCCCGTGGAGGTGCGCATCCTGCCGACCTACAAGGTGATGGTCGATCTCGGCATGATCGACACCTATGCCGGCCTGATCATCCCGCTGATTGCCTCGGCCACCGCGACGCTGCTGTTCCGCCAGTTTTTCATGACCATACCGGGCGAATTGGTCGAGGCGGCACGTGTCGATGGTGCCGGGCCATGGCGCTTCTTCTTCGATATCCTCTTGCCACTGTCGCGCACCAACATCGCGGCGCTTTTCGTGATCCTCTTCATCTACGGCTGGACGCAGTATCTTTGGCCGCTGCTCGTCACCAACAGCAACGATATGAACACCATCGTCATCGCGCTGAGAAAGATCGTTTCCTTCGCCGATGCCGACACCCAATGGCACCTGGTCATGGTCACGGCGATGCTGGCCATCGTGCCGCCGATCCTGGTGGTCGTGCTGATGCAACGCTGGTTCGTGCGCGGCCTGGTCGAATCCGAAAAGTGAGAAGCCGATGGCGACCGTCGATCTGAAGGACGTGAAGAAGGTCTATCCCGGCGGCGTCGAAGCCGTGAAGGGCGTCTCCATCGCCATTCCCGACAGGGAGCTTTGCGTGCTGGTCGGTCCATCCGGCTGCGGCAAATCCACCCTCCTCAGAATGATCGCCGGGTTGGAGACGATTTCTGCCGGTACGGTCGCCATCGACGGCAAGGTGGTCAACGCCATCGGCCCGACCGAGCGCGACATCGCCATGGTGTTCCAGAACTACGCGCTCTACCCGCATATGAAGGTCTACGACAACATGGCCTATGGCCTGCGCAATCGCGGCACGCCGAAGGACGAGATCGACAGCAGGGTGCGCTCGACCGCCAAGGTGCTGGAACTCTCGGCGCTGCTCGACCGGCGACCGCGCGAGCTTTCCGGCGGCCAGCGCCAGCGTGTTGCCATGGGCCGCGCCATCGTTCGCAACCCGAAAGTCTTCCTGTTCGACGAGCCGCTCAGTAATCTCGATGCCAAATTGCGCGGCCAGATGCGGGTCGAGATCAAGAATTTGCAGCGCAAGCTCGGCGTCACCTCGGTCTATGTCACCCACGACCAGCTCGAGGCGATGACGCTGGCCGACATCCTTGTTGTCATGAACGCCGGACTGGTCGAGCAAACGGGCGCGCCGCTCGACGTCTACGAGAAGCCAGCCTCGATCTTCGTCGCGTCCTTCATCGGCGCGCCGCCGATGAATCTTCTGGCGCTGACCGGAAGTTCCTCAGGCCCGATATTGGCTGACGGCACGGCGATCGACTTCGCGGTTCGCGAAACACCAGCCGTGACACTGGGTTTTCGCCCTGAAGATGCCGACGTCACCTTCGATGCGGAGGCGCTGCCCGGTGCGCTTGTCCTGCCGGCAACAGTCGAGGCAGTCGAACCGGTCGGTGCCGAAAGCTTTCTTCACTGCGCCGCAGCCGGCAGCCGTATCATCGTGCGCGTCTCAGGGCGCGCCGCCGCCAAGCCTGGTGACCAGTTGCGTGTCGTGGCCAAAGCCGAAAAGCTGCATTGGTTCGATCAGGCTGGAAAGCGGGTCGATTGAAGCCAGCCTGTCGTCCTGGCCAGCGCACTGCGAGAGGCGCAAGACCGTTCAGGCAAACACATGCGCCTTTCCCGACACCGTCAGCCGGACGATCTCGCCAACCACCGGTGTGTCCATGCCCGGCTTGCGCAGAATCAACGGCGTGTTGCCGATCGCGGCTGCGTCCGGCGGATCGGGACTGTTCAAGAGCCGCACCGCGATGGTGCACATCGAACCGGCGAATTCGGACTCCGTCACTTCGCCGAACAGCATGTCCGGCGTGCCCGACATGCCTTCGCGCGATGTCCGTTTCAGCAGCACCTGTTCCGGCCGCAGCATGATGCGGACGATATCGCGCCGCTCGGTGCTGTCGACGGGGATGCGGCCGAGCGGCGAGCTGGCAAAACCGTCCGCGATCTTTGCCGGCAGGATGATGGCGTCGCCGAGGAATTCGGCGACCATCCTGTCCTTCGGTTTGAGATAGAGTTCGTGCGGCGTGCCGACCTGCGCGAATTTGCCGTCGCGCATCACCGCGACTTGGCTGGCAAAGGACAGCGCCTCGGCCTGATCGTGCGTGACCAGGATCGTGGTTATGCCGGCGGTCTCCAGAAGCTCGGCCACCGCCTTGCGCATCGAGGCGCGCAGACCGGTGTCGAGCGCCGAGAACGGCTCGTCGAGCAGCATCAGCCGCGGCTTCATGGCCATGGCGCGGGCCAGCGCCACACGCTGCTGCTGGCCGCCGGAGAGCTCGTGCGGCCGCCGTTTCAGGATCGCCTTGTCGAGCCCGACGATATAGGCGAGCTCGACGATGCGTTCGCTGCGCTTGTCCTCGTGATGTCGCAAGCCGAAGCCGATATTGGCGGCGATGGTCAGATGCGGGAACAGGGCGCCGTCCTGCGCCACCACGCCGATGCCGCGCCGATATGCGGGCACGGCGGCGCCGCCATTGGCCAATACCTCGCCGTCGAGCACGATGCGACCCCGATCCGGCGGCTCGAAGCCGGCGATCAGCCGCAGCAAGGTCGTCTTGCCGCAGCCGGACGGCCCGACGATCGCGGTGCGGCTGCCGCTGGCCACGCTGAGGTCGACACCGGCCAGTGCGGCCACCGGGCCGTAGTGCTTGTGCACATCGGTGAGTTCGAGGAAGCTCATCGTCCGGCCATCCGCTTCGACTGGAGATAGAGCAGCCAGGTCAGCGGCAGCGAGATCGCCACCATGATAAGGGCGTATGGTGCGGCGGACGCATAGTCGATCTCGCCGCTGTGGGCCCAGAACGCCATCGCCAGCGTGCGGGTGCCGTTGGGCGCCAGCATCTGCGTTGCGGTTAATTCGTTCATGATGCCGAGCGCCACCAGCGCCATGCCCGCCGCTGCCCCCGGCGCCGACAGGCGGATCGTCGTCGACCATAGCGCCTTGAGCGGTGATCGGCCGAGACTGGCGGCGGCGCGTTCGAGCTCGACCGGCGCCTGCGCGATCGACGCCCTCAGGCTAATCAGGGCGCGCGGCAGGAACATCAGTGCATAAGCGACGAGGATCGTGAACAGGGTCTGGTAAAGTGGCAGAGCGATGCGCACGGTGATGGTGACCAGCGCCAGCGCTACGACGACGCCGGGCAGCGATCCGACGATGTAGTTGCAACCCTCCAGAAGACGCTGCAGCGGTCCCGGCGCGCGGATTGAGATCCAGGCCATCGGCATGGCGGCGATGGTGGCTAGCAGGGCGCCGGCGAGCGCCAGGAACAGGGTCTGGCCGAGCGCCAGGCCGATCTCATCGAGGCGCCAGACATCGGCACCGCCGGCCACAAGCCAGCGGCTGATGGTGACGAACGGCACGCCCAGCGCCAGCAGGGTGGTGACGACCGGCAGCAGCAGGCACGGAATCGTGGCGCGGCCGAGCCTTGTGCGTTGCTGCTGCCGCGCGGCGCCCGAGCCGACGCGGGCATAACGCTCCTCGCCGCGCACGATCACTTCGATCCCGAGCAGCACGAAACAACATGTCACCAGCACCGCCGCCAGCATGTTGGCGGCGGGGCCGTTGAAGGTCGACTGGAACTGGTCGACGATCGCCGTGGTGAAGGTGTCGAAGCGGATGAACACGTAGAGGCCATACTCGGCCAGGAGATGCAGGCCAACCAGCAGCGAGCCACCGCAGATGGCGAGCCTGAGCTGCGGCAGCACGACCCGCCGGAACACGCGCCACGGCCCGAGGCCGACGGCTGCCGCGGCATCTTCGAGAGCAGGATCAAGCCGGCGCAAAGCTGCCGCCACCGGCAGATAGAGGAACGGGAAATAGGCGACGACGGAGACCAGGACGCCGGCCCACAGGCCATGTAGTTCCGGCACCAGGGTGATCCAGGCGTAGCTGTGCACGAAGGCGGGGATGGCAAGCGGCGCCACCGACAGCCAGGCCCACAGGCGGGCACCGGGAAGATCGCTGCGTTCGGTCAGCCAGGCCAGCGCCACCGAGAGCACGATGCAGATCGGTACGGCCAGCATCACCAAAAGCAGGGTGTTGACCAGGAGCCCGCCGACGCGCGGCCGGAACACCAGTGCCGATACGGTTTCCCAGCCGATCTGCACGGCAATCCAGATGATGAAGGCGAGCGGCAGCAGGGAGAAAAGTGAGACCAGGATGGCGGCGAGCGAAATCCAGGATATGGGCCGCCGGCGCGTCCATTGCCCAGCCGCCACGCCGGTCGGCGAGCCTGAACGTGCAAGGTCGGCCGCAGATTGCATCAGCTCAGACGCCGCGCCGTTGCCGCCCGGTGGCGGAAACGATCGAAGGGCCGCAAACACGGCCAAAAACGCAGTCTGTCGTCATGGACAAATGCCATCTCGAAAAACAGAGCGCTCCTGCGGAAAGCGAATTCCCGCAGAAGCGCAGTCGGTTGCCCTTTTAGGACGAACGCCGACTAAAGCAAGCCGGCTGCCGTCATCAGGTCGGTCACTTTCTTGGAGTTCAGCGTCGTCGCATCGACCTTCGGCGCCTGCAGATCGGCCAGCGGCACCAGCGCCGGATTGGAATCCGCCCCCTTGCCGACCGCGTATTCGAAGGAATTGCCGGTCTTCAGCACGTCCTGACCACCTTTGCCGGTCACCCATTTCAGGAATTCCTGGGCTTCCTTCGGATGCTTGCTGGAGGCCAGAACGCCACCGCCGGAAACCGAGACGAATGCGCCCGGATCCTGGTTCTTGAAATAGTGGAGCCCGATGTTCTTGCTGTTCTCGCCGGTCTTGGCCTGGTCGCCGTAGTAGTAATAGTGATAGATCACGCCGCCTTCGACCTCGCCGGCATTGACCGCCTTCATCACCGTGCTGTTGCCCTTGTAGGCGGTGAAGTTCTCTTTCATCGCTTTCAGCCAGTCGGCCGCCGCGGCCTCACCCTTGAGCTGCACAAGCGCGCTGACGATCGCCTGGAAATCGGCGCCGGAGGGCGAAGCGGCCCAGCGTCCCTTCCAGCTCGGATCGGCGAGATCAAGCAGCGACTTGGGCAATTGCTCGGCGGTCAGCTTGGTCTTGTCGTAAACAAAGACGGTGCTGCGCGCGGCGATGCCCACCCATTTTCCGCTGGCCGGCTGGTACTCCTGCGGGACCTGCGCTTGCGTATCGGCGTCGACCGGCGCGAACAGGCCTGATGACTCGACCAGCGCCATGGCGGGTGAGTTTTCCGTCAGGAACACGTCGGCCGGCGAGGCGGCGCCTTCGGCGACGATCTGGTTGGAGAGATCGCTGTCACCGCCGTGGCGAACGGTGACCTTGATGCCGGTTTCCTTGGTGAAACCTTCAACCCAGGCCTCGGTCAGGCTCTCGTGCTGGGCATTGTAGACGACGATGCCGCCGTCCTGGGCCATCGCCGGGCCGGCGATCAGGCTGATTGCAAGTGCCGTGGCACCGGCAAGGGCGGAAAGAGCATATTTCATGGATGTCATCCCTCTCGATCTCGATGGTCTTTGATTTAGCAAGGCTGCACCTATCAAATCCTGATCCATGTAGTCAACATTGATGAGCTGCGCAAACGGGCGCTGGAGGTGAAACCTTCGCGATTTCCCATATTTTGGCTTGGACATTATTTCGCCGGCCACGTAACAAATCAGCGCCCAAGCGCGAATATCGGGGAGTGAACTCTTGTGACCGGCAACGACGAGGCCGAGCTTTCCCGGCTGATGCGGTCCGCAATCGCGGGAGATGAAAGGGCTTACGCCGACTTCCTGCACCGGACGGCTGCTCTCGTTCGGGGCTTTATCAGGCGCAGGATCGTTCAGGGCGGTGTCGATCCCGAGGATGTCGTGCAGGAAACCTTGCTGGCCATTCATGTGAAACGGCATACCTGGCGCCAGGACTTGGCCGTGCTGCCCTGGGTCTACGCCATAGCGCGTTTCAAGCTGATCGACGCGTTCCGGCGGCGCGGGCGGCGCATCGAGATCGAGATCGACGAGATCGCCGAGACCTTTGCCGAACCGGAGGCCGAGACGGTCAGCGAGCGCGACATCAATCGGGCATTGGACGGCCTGCCGCCGGCGCAGCGTTCTGTGGTCTCGTCGGTGTCGGTCGAAGGCCGTTCCATCGGCGAGACGGCAGCGAAGTTCGGCATCAGCGAGACGGCGGTGCGCGTGTCGCTGCATCGTGGGCTCGCAACCATCGCCAAACGGTTCGGGGCCAAACAATTCGGGCGGGCCAAACAGTTCAAGCGGGAATGACATGAGGACCGACGATCTCATCAAGGCGCTCGACGCCGATGCCCGCAGCGGGGCGATGCCGCTTGGCTCGGCCTGGTGGATGGCCGCCGGTGCGGCTACGGTGATCGCGGCGGTGGTTTTCTGGCTGGCGATCGGCCCACGCACCGACATCGCGGCCGCCATGCAGACGATGCGTTTCCTCGCCAAGTTCGTCTTCACGACTGCTCTGGCCGTCAGCGCCTTCGCCTTGATCCGCGCCCTGTCGACGCCCGGTGCACCGACGGGCAGGGCGGCGGCCTGGATGATTGCTGCACCGCTGCTGGTGATCGTTGCCGTGGTGCTGGAACTCCTTTCCGTGCCTGCAGCCGACTGGGGCACGCGCCTGATCGGCAGCAATCTGGTCATCTGCCTCACATTCATCCCGCTGATCGGCATCGGTCCGCTTGCCGTCTTCCTAGCGGTGCTGCGCTATGGCGCGCCGACGCGGCCGGTGCTTGCCGGAACGGTGGCGGGCCTGCTCGCCGGTGGGCTGGCGGCAACTTTCTATGCCGCACACTGCTTCGACGACTCGCCGCTTTTCGTCGCCACCTGGTACACGATCGCGATTGCCATCCTCGCCGCGCTCGGTGCGATCGGCGGGCGGCTTTTCGTGCGCTGGTAGCGACGGCCCGCAAGCGGACAATGGACGCATGGCAGTGCATCGGCCCGAAATCGAATTCGTTCTGACCGGCGGGTGATCTCGGGGATCATGCACATCCGGCGGGCGCTGTAAGGACTGCCCGGTCGTCTACGGCCCGGTCGATTCGTTTCTTGAGCCGAGACGGAAGGGCGAGAAAGCCGCGATCCAGGAGGAACATTTGTTAGCTGATTGAGGCTTGACCAACTCCGAGGCAGCATACTGCTTTGGATCCATGGATCCAAAGTCGATTTTTAGCGAGCTGCAGGACGAGATCGAGTCAGGTGAATTGGCACCAGGCTCCGTTCTCAAGCAGGAATCGATCGCCGAGCGTTTCGGGGTCAGCCGCCAGCCCGTCCGGCAGGCCTTAGACCAGTTACTCGGGAGTGGCTTGGTCGTGCGGCGTCGCGATCGAAGCTTGGCGGTAGCGCTCCTCTCAGAACGGGAGGCGACCGAACCGCGCGATTCCTTGCCATCCGAAAACCTCCGGACGCCAAGGAAAATCATCGCCTCTTAAACAACCACAATTGGGTTTCGAGTCTAACGCGTCGGAACGGGATGCTCGCCGCGATAATCATAGAAGCCGCGTCCGGTCTTGCGGCCGAGCCAACCGGCCTCGACATATTTCACCAGCAGCGGGCAGGGGCGGTATTTCGAATCGGACAGGCCGTCATGCAGCACCTGCATGATCGACAGGCAGGTATCGAGGCCGATGAAATCGGCAAGCTGCAGCGGTCCCATCGGATGGTTGGCGCCGAGCCGCATGGCGGTGTCGATCGCGTCGACCGAGCCGACCCCCTCATAGAGCGTATAGATCGCCTCGTTGATCATCGGCAGCAGGATGCGGTTGACGATGAAGGCCGGAAAATCCTCCGAGACGGTGATCGTCTTGTCGAGATGGTTCACATAGGCCTTTGCCGCTTCGAAGGTCTGGTCCTCGGTGGCGATGCCGCGTACCAGTTCGACCAGCTTCATCAGTGGAACCGGATTCATGAAATGGATGCCGATGAAACGCTCCGGCCTGTCGGTCTGCGCGGCGAGACGGGTGATCGAGATGGACGAGGTGTTCGTCGCCAGGATGGCTTCCGGATTGAGCTGTGGGCAGAGCTGGGCGTAGATCTTGCGCTTGACCGTCTCGTCCTCGGTCGCCGCTTCGATCACCAGATCGGCACCCGCAAGGTCGGCCATGGTGGGCGCTGCCGAAATGCGCGCCATCGCCTCGTTGCGCAGCTTTTCCTCAAGTTTGCCGGAGCCGACCTGGCGGGCCATGTTGCCGCTGATCGTGGCGATGCCCTTTTCGATGCGGTCGGGTGAGATGTCGTAGACCAGCACCTTGTAGCCCGCAAGCGCGGACACATGGGCGATGCCGCCGCCCATCTGGCCCGCGCCGATGATGCCGATCGTCTCGATCTTGTTCATTACACCGATCCCGTAAAAAGGCCTTTGCGGCCTGCTTTTTGTGCGGTGCAAACTAAAAGGGCGGGGCGACTTCGTCTACCCCGCCCTTCACAATTTAATACGCTTTGGCAGAAGGCGTCAAAGCGCCTTTTGCAGTTCCGGCAGAATGACGAAAAGGTCGCCGACGAGGCCGTAATCGGCGACCTGGAAGATCGGCGCCTCCTCGTCCTTGTTGATGGCGACGATGACCTTGGAATCCTTCATGCCGGCAAGATGCTGGATGGCCCCGGAGATGCCGACGGCGATGTAAAGATCGGGTGCCACCACCTTGCCGGTCTGGCCGACCTGCCAGTCGTTCGGCGCGTAGCCGGCGTCGACGGCGGCACGCGAGGCGCCGACGGCGGCACCGAGCTTGTCGGCGATCGGCAGGATGACCTCCTGGAATTTCTCCGAAGAGCCGAGCGCGCGGCCGCCCGAGATGATGATCTTGGCCGAAGTCAGCTCAGGACGATCGGTCTCGGAAAGCTTGTTCTCGACGAAGCTCGACAGGCCGGGATTGGCTGCCGCCTGAACCGCCTCGACCGGGGCGGAACCGCCCTCGGGGGCAGCCTGGAAGGATGCGGTGCGCACGGTGATGACCTTCTTGGCGTCGCTCGACTGCACCGTCTGGATGGCGTTGCCGGCATAGATCGGCCGCTTGAAGGTGTCGGGCGATACCACTTCGATGATCTCCGATACCTGCGCGACATCGAGCAGGGCTGCCACGCGCGGCGCGACATTCTTGCCCGACGAGGTCGCCGGCGCGATGATCGTGTCATAGGCATCGGCTATGCCGACGACGAGTGCGGCCAGCGGCTCGGCGAGGCGCTCGGTGAGTTCGTCGGCTTCGGCGAGCAGCACCTTGCTCACGCCCTTGAGCTTGGCGGCAGCACCGGCAGCGCCGTTTGCGCCCTTGCCGGCGACCAGCACATGCACGTCCGAGCCGATCTGCAGTGCCGCCGAAAGCGCCTTGGCGGTCTGGTCGGAAAGGGTCGCATTGTCGTGTTCTGCGATGAGGAGAATAGCCATTGTTCTTGTTCCTTTCCCGATCGCTTACAGCACGCCGGCTTCGTTCTTGAGCTTGTCAACCAATTCGGCGACGCTCTTGACCTTGACGCCCGCCTTGCGGCCGCCCGGCTCCTCGGTCTTGATCACCTTCAGCCGCGGCTTGACGTCGGCGCCGTATTCGGCCGGGCTCTTCTCGTCGAGCGGCTTCTTCTTGGCTTTCATGATGTTGGGCAGCGAAGCGTAGCGCGGCTGGTTGAGGCGAAGATCCGCGGTGACAATCGCCGGCATCTTCAGCTCCACCGTCTGCAGGCCGCCGTCGACCTCGCGCGTCACCTTGGCCTTGTCGCCATCGATAAGGACCTTGGAAGCAAAAGTGCCTTGCGCCCAGCCGAGAAGTGCGGCCAGCATCTGGCCGGTCTGGTTCGAATCGTCGTCGATCGCCTGCTTGCCGAGAATGACGAGACCGGGCTTTTCCGCCTCGACCACGCCCTTCAGCACCTTGGCGACACCCAGCGGCTCCGTCTGCTCGTCGGTCTTGACCAGGACGGCGCGGTCGGCGCCCATGGCGAGGGCGGTGCGCAAGGTCTCCTGCGCCTGCTGCGGCCCGATCGAGACAACGATGATTTCTTCCGCCTTGCCGGCCTCTTTCAGCCGGATCGCCTCTTCGACCGCGATCTCGTCGAACGGGTTCATAGCCATCTTGACGTTGGCGAGTTCCACCGCCGAACCGTCAGCTTTCACACGAACCTTCACATTCGCATCCACAACCCGCTTCACGGGCACAAGGATCTTCATTTGCCTGTCACCTCTTTCACGATAGCCACCTCTTTCAAGGTAATTGGGCGCGCTATAGCAGCGCACGCCTCTTCAGAGTTGTCGAAAGCCGACATTCCGGACGGAATTCTAGTCTCCGACCGCCTGGTGTGGGAAAGCTTCCGTAGTTGCGGCGACCCCGCACGTCAATATCCGAGGCGCGCCCAAATTATCCGTGACGCACTCAAATCGGTTCAGTCCGGACTGGAGGCACTCCCCCGTCCCCAGCGTGGTGCCGGCTGCACCGGCGGTTCGCCTGGCGCCGGCTCGGCGGCAACCGGCACCTGGCCGGCGACCACCACTGCCTCTTCGTCCGCACCGGCAAGCAGTGGCACGGCGCGGTTGCGCAAGATGAGCACCAGCACGGCCCCGGCGATAATGCCGCCGACATGGCAGGCCCAGGAAATCTGATCCTCGCCACCGGCGGCGAACATCACGATCTGGAACAGGATCCACAGGATGAGCGGGATGAAGGCCGGGATGCGCAGCGGAATGCGGGCGAAGGCCAGCACCCATACTTTCACCCTGGGGTATAGGATCAGATAGGCGGCGACCACGCCGGCGATAGCGCCCGAGGCGCCGATCAGCGGAACCTGCGAGTCCCACGCGATCAGGCCCTGGAAGAAGGCGCCGGCTATGGCGCAAAGCAGGTAGAACACGAGAAAGCGTATATGACCGAGCGCGTCCTCGACATTGTCGCCGAACACCCAGAGGAACAGCATGTTGCCGCCGAGATGGAAAATATCGGCATGCAGGAAGGAATAGGTGACGTAGCTCAGGCTCTCCGGGATCACGACAAACTGCGGAGCCAGCTCGACACTGTCGTGGACGACCGACGGGATGAAGCCGAGGCCCAGCACAGCAGCGTTGGTGAACTGCTCGCCGCCAAGCGCGGTGGCGAAGTAGATCAGCGTGTTGAACGCGATCAGGCCGATCGTCACATATTGCTGCTTGATGTGTCGCAGCCGGTTGGTGTCATAAAGCGGGATGAACATCGGACCCCCTCCCGCCTCGGCAGATTCAGCGGTTCTTGCCGGGAACCCATAGCACGTCGGCGTTTCCATTGTCATTGACCGCACGTGCGGCAACGAACAGAAAGTCCGATACGCGGTTGATGTATCTTATCGCCTCGCGGTTGACATGCTCGCTTGGGTCCTGCGTCAAAGCCACCATGATGCGCTCGGCCCGCCGCGCCACCGTGCGGGCAAGGTGAAGGGCCGCCGCCGCCGCCGTGCCGCCGTTGAGCACGAAGGATTTGAGCGGCTGCAGGTCCTTGTTGAGCAGGTCGATGTCCTTTTCGACACGGTCGGTCTGCGAGCTAATGATGCGCAGCGGTTCGTAGCCGAGCGGCTTGCCGTCGTCCGGCATCGCCAGATCGGCGCCGAGGTCGAAAAGGTCGTTCTGGATGCGGCCGAGCATCGCGTCGATCGCCGGATGTGTTGCCGCGGTGTGGATGCGGGCCATGCCGATGCAGGCATTGGCTTCGTCGATCGTGCCATAGGCGCCAATGCGCAGATCGGATTTCAGCCGCCGTTCACCGGTGCCAAGGCCGGTGGTGCCGTCGTCGCCGGTGCGGGTGTAGATCTTGTTGAGCTTGACCACGCTTTGCCTCCCGATATCGTCCGTCCCATCACTTGCGGGTGAAATACACCGCCAGCAGGATCAGCACCAATGCCACGAACTGCAGCAGCACGCGCATCTGCATCAGCTTGTTGGAAGTCACGCCGTCGCCGCCGCGCATCATGTTGATGAGGCCGCGGACCAGCACGATCACCACGGCGACCATGACGAGGATAGCGAGGATGTTGAAGACGGTTGCCATGGTGTGATTCCAGTCGATTGCGTTCAGGCGCGTCTGGCAAGCAGGCGGTAGAACATTGAT
This sequence comes from Mesorhizobium sp. M5C.F.Cr.IN.023.01.1.1, assembly GCF_003997585.1. Classification (NCBI taxonomy): domain Bacteria; kingdom Pseudomonadati; phylum Pseudomonadota; class Alphaproteobacteria; order Hyphomicrobiales; family Phyllobacteriaceae; genus Mesorhizobium; species Mesorhizobium sp. M5C.F.Cr.IN.023.01.1.1. The sequence continues at coordinate 44,136 of NZ_RZSU01000036.1, forward strand.
GCCGGCAGGATGCGTTTGAGGATAACGCCGATCCTGGCCGGCACCGTTACCACATAATGCGGACGCGGGCGCCGCGACAGAAGCGCATGGCGCAAGGCCGCATGAACCACCTCCGGCCCAGGCTTCAGCCGAGACGTGCTGCCGCCGGCTTGCAGCCGTTGCAGCTGCGCCTCGTAGGCAAGGCGGTGGACGGAATTCTCACGGTCGATATTCCTGAGAAACCACACAAGGCCGTTGCTGGCGATCTTCGATATCACTGGCCCCGGCTCGATCAGCGAGACATGGATGCCGCTGCCCTGGAGTTCCTGATGCATGCACAGCATCAGCCCTTCGATCGCGTGCTTCGACGCCGAATAGGCGCCGCGAAAGGGCAGCGGCGCCAGGCCGAGGATCGAGGAGCAGTGGACAAGACGGCCATGGCCATGGCGGCGCATCACCGGCACGACACGGCGGGTGAGGTCATGCCAGCCGAAGACATTCGCCTCGAATTGCTCCCTGAGTGCTGCGACCGGCAGGTCCTCGACGGCGCCGGGCTGGGCGTAGGCGCCGTTGTTGAACAGCGCATCGAGCCGTCCGTCGGTCCGCTCCAGCACCGACGCCACCAGCGTCTCGATGGATCCAGGTTCGCGGTAGTCCAGATAGAAAGCCTCGAGGCCATCGGCCTCGAGGGCAGCGATGTCTTCTGGCTTGCGCGCCGTCGCGAACACCTGCCAGCCTTCCGCCTTCAGCGCCCGGGCGCAATAGGCGCCTATCCCGGAAGAGGCACCGGTGACGATGATGGTGCGCAATTCTTCTCCGGGAGAAAGCGTGGTTTGACCTAGGCTTGCCATTTGCCGCAATCCCTTCCCATATTCGCGGCGTCGAGACAATCGAAGGGAACGCGGTTCTTGTTGCGGAAGATCGTAGCCCTCAAACGCGTGCTCTATGACGCGTTCGGCCATTTCGATGCAGACGATGGCTGGGCGATGGCCAGTCATCTGGCGATCACGGCGCTGATGGCGCTTTTCCCCTTTCTGATTTTTGCCACGACACTGGCCAGCTTCCTCGGCGCACAGGCCTTTGCCGACACCGCCGTGCATCTCGTCTTCGACACCTGGCCCGAGCAGATCGCCAAGCCGATCGCGCGCGAAGTGCTCAATGTGCTCACCGTGCAGCGCACCGACCTGCTGACCTATGGCGTGCTGCTTGCCGCCTTCTTCGCCTCGAACGGCATCGAGGCGCTGCGCACCTCGCTCAACCGCGCCTACCGCGTTTCCGAAACGCGCGGCATCATCTATCGCCGGGTGCAGAGCATCGCCTTCGTTCTGATCGCCACGGCAGGTTTTCTGGTGATCAGCGTCCTCGTGGTTTTCGCGCCCTTGCTGGGGCGGCTGGCCGAGGCCAATTTCGAATGGATAAAGCCCTATATGGGCACGATCACGCTGTGGCGTTACATCATCGCCTCCGCCGTCATCGTCGGCGGGCTGTTCGCGGTGCATTACTGGCTGCCTGCCGGCAAGCGCCGCTTCGTCTCGATCATACCGGGCATCATCTTCACGCTGATTGCCTGGCTCATCGGGTCGACCATTTTCGCCGCCTATATCGACCGTTTCTCGTCCTATGTGACGACCTATGCCGGCCTTGCCTCGATCATGGTCGCGGTCGTCTTCCTCTACATCGTCTCGGCGATCTTCATCCTCGGCGGTGAGCTCAATGCCGCGATCAGCCGCTATCTGGAGGCACGCGCCCGCGTCGGCTGATTCTTGGTCGGCTGAGCGGTCGCCAGCCCGACGCCGAGCGTCGCGATCGCCATGCCGACGATCTGGACCAGGTTCAACTGTTCGCCGAACAATATCCAGGCGATGACCGCGGTGACCGCCGGGACCAGATAGAACAGCGAAGCGACTTTCGACATCTCGCCGTCGCGGATCATCACCATCAACAGGAAGATGGCGCCGATCGACAGCACCAGCACCAGCCATGCCATGGCGAAGATCAACTCGCCGTTGACGACGACCGTTTGCGTCTCGAAGGCGAGCGAGGCCAGGACCATCACCGACGCCCCGCCGACATATTGCCATTTGGTGGCCGTCACGAGATCGCCGCCGGAGGCGAAGCGCTTCTGCCAGATCGTGCCGGCGCTCATGCCGAGCACCGAGACAAGCGAGGCGGCCAGCGTCTCGGCCGTCACGCCGCCGCCGAGCGCACCGAGCTTCGGCCAGAGCACGATGACCACACCGACCAGGCCGATGCCGAGGCCGGCCCAATGGCGCGGCAGGATGGCCTCGCCGAGAAATCGGCCGGCCATCACCGCCGTGATCAGCGGCTGCAGCCCGACGATCAGGGCCGAAAGCCCGGCCGGCATGCCCCTGTGGATGGCCCAGAACACGCCGCCGAGATAGACGCCATGCATCAGGATGCCGGCGCCGGTGGCGTGGAGCGCTTCCGCGCGGGTCGCCCGCCTGGAACCGAGTGCTGCCATCAAGGCGGCCAAGAGGACGGCGGCCAGAACGAAGCGAGCGGCCAGGAAGGTGAATGGCTCGGCCCATGGCATGGCGTAACGCGCGCCAATGAACCCGGTCGCCCACAGGACGACAAAGGAGGCGGGGATGAACCGCTTGATGCTGTGCATTTTCGGGAGGCTGCCGCGTGATCGGTGAGCGTTGAGTGTCGCGACTGCTGTAATGCGGTTCAACCTGGCAAGCAAAACCAAACGGTTGATCCATAGGCTCATCCGAATTGAAGGGCTGCGCTTTGCGGTCGTAGGCGCCGATCTAGAACCCGATCAGCCGCCTGACGTCGGCCGGCGATGCGCCGGCCTCGCGCAAGGCGGCAAGGCCGGTATCCCCAAGACTCTTCGACAGCTTTCTTCCGTCCGGGCCGAGGACGAGACGATGGTGGAAATAGCTTGGTTGCGGCAGGCCGAGGATCTCCTGGAGCAGGCGCTGCACGCCGGTGGCGGAATAGAGGTCCTGGCCGCGTACGACATGGCTGACGCCCTGCAGCGCGTCGTCGACGACGACGGCGAGATGATAGCTGGTCGGGATTTCACGGCGCGCCACGATCACGTCGCCCCAGTCCTGCGGCCGGGTGTGTACCGTGCGTGTTGCGGAAAGCCTCTCATCCGAAAATTCCAGCCATGACAGGTCTGTGCCGACGCGCACCATCGCAGCGCCGACGTCCAGCCGCCAGGCGAAAGGCGCATTCTCGGCGATCCGTCGCATGCGTTCCCTGGTCGGCAACGCCCTGTCGACGGCGGGATAGAGCGGCACGCCATCCGGGTCCCGCGGCCAGTCGCGCCCGCGCTTTTCGCTGGCGGCAATGAAGGCGCGGATTTCGCCACGGCTCATGAAGGCCGGGTAGACGAGTTCTTCCCCGATCAGCCGGTCGAGCACTGCCTGATAGTCCGCGAAATGATCCGACTGACGGCGCACCGGTTCTTCCCAGCCAAGCCCGAGCCATTTCAGATCGCGAACAATGCCGGCCTCGAATTCCGGCGTGCAGCGCGTCGTGTCGATGTCCTCGATGCGCAGCAACAGGCGCCCGCCTGTTGCCCACGCCAATTTTTGATTGAGCAGCGCCGAATAGGCATGGCCGAGATGCAGTTCGCCATTCGGGCTCGGTGCGAAGCGGAATGTCACGAGTTTCATCGTTCGGCGGCAATCGGGTTGTGCGGCGCTTTCGCCAGTTGCTACTTTGCGCCTGATTACATCTGCCATTTTGCGCCGGGAACAAGCAGACATGCAACGCATCGCCACGCTCGACGACATCTCGCGAGGGCTCGATGCGCTTTGCCTGCTCGACCCGCGCCTCACAAAGGTGCGCGGCATGGCCGGCGAGGTGCCGCTTCGCCTTTCCGAGCCGGGGTTCAGAAGCCTTGCCTCGATCATCGTTTCGCAGCAGGTTTCCCGTGCCAGCGCCGACGCCATCTTCGGGCGGCTGACGAAACTGGTGGATCCGCTGACGCCGCAAGCGATCCTTGCCGCCGACGAAACCATCTTTCGCGAGGCCGGACTGTCTCGGCCGAAGCAGCGCGGCCTGATCGCCGTGGCCCAGGCGGTGGTCGATGGCCTCGACCTCGATCATCTCTGCTTGCTCGATGCCGCGGAGGCGATCATGGCGATGACCAAGGTGTCGGGCATCGGCCCGTGGACGGCGGAAGTCTATCTTTTGTTCGCCGCCGGCCACTCCGACGTCTTCCCGGCACGCGACGTTGCCCTGCAGAGCGCGGTCGGCCACGCGCTCGGCATCGACCCGCGTCCACCCGAGAAAACACTGATCCAGCTCGCCGAATCATGGAGCCCATGGCGAGGTGTCGCATCGCGGCTTTTCTGGGCCTATTATCGCGAATTGAAGGGCAGGGACGCCGCGCCTCCGGCCTGAATTCGCAAAAAAGCATTGAAATCAGGCGCTTTTGGCGTGGCGTTTGATCGACAAGCCGCTTCACATCCCTGTCATGTCGGGCTTACAGTATCCACGCCGACTGCGCATCCAACTGGATGCGCAATGGACGCAGTAGGACTTTTGAAGCTGCGCATGATCCTTTCCGAAAATCGATCCGATTTTCGGGGTCATGCGCTGAACCAAGGAGGTCAATGACGTGACGGTTGCCGTATCTCCGGATGGGCTTCCAGCACTGGTGCTGAACGCGGATTACCGTCCGCTCAGCTATTATCCTCTGTCGCTCTGGTCGTGGCAGGACGCCATCAAGGCGGTGTTCCTCGAGCGGGTGAACATCGTCGCCGAATACGAGCACGCCGTGTCGTCGCCGACTTTCTCGATGAAGCTGCCGAGCGTCGTCAGCCTGAAGGCCTATGTGAAGCCATCGCGGCATCCGGCCTTCACCCGCTTCAATGTCTTCCTGCGCGACCGTTTCCAGTGCCAGTATTGTGGCACGCCGGAGGATCTGACCTTCGACCATGTCGTACCCCGCCATCGCGGCGGCGCGACGACGTGGGAGAATGTCGTCGCCGCCTGCTCGCCGTGCAATCTGAGAAAGGGTGGCATGATGCCGGCGCACGCCAAGATGTGGCCGTTGCAGAAGCCCTATCAGCCGACGGTGCATGATCTGCACAACAATGGCCGCCTGTTCCCGCCCAACCATTTGCATGAAAGCTGGATGGATTATCTGTACTGGGATGTCGAACTGGAACCATAGAGTTCGGCAGAAATCCGCCAGCCCGGTCGGCTGACGCAGCTTTCTGCGCTTCCGGTGCTCACGTACTTTCGTTGCCGCATGTCCTTGTCGGAAAACCGGAACCACTTTTCCGGGACATGCGGGAAGTACGCTCCGCTCCGGTTCTAGAAAGCCACGTCATGCGCTCCGGCCTGACGAATTTCTGGACGAACTCTGCGCTGTGCGGTTCAGCCGCGCGCAAACGCACCACGGAAGGCGACCACGGCCAGGACAAAGCTGGCGATGGCGTTCCAGCCGGCCAGCGACAGGCCGAGGATGCGCACAGCCGCCTTGTCGCAGGAGGGCGGGACGAATTGGTCGAGCGCGTCGAGCACGCCCTTGCCGCCGGTGTCCACCGGTCCTGCCGCCGCCGCACAATCGGTCGGCCCCGGCCACCACGCCCATTCGACGCCGGAATGATAGACGCCGAGATAGACGCCGTAGGCCATCAGCAGGCCGCCGACGGCCAGCAGGCCGCGTGTCAGCCAACTAGGCCAGCGCAGCGCCGACGACAGCGCCGCAACCAGCATCAGCGGCACGCCGATGTAGTAGGGGGTGCGTTGCTCCAGGCAGAGCTTGCACGGGATGTAGCCGCCCAGGTGCTGGAAGGCCAGCGCCGAGCCGACGGTGGCGGCCATGGCGACGGCGAGAAACACCGCCGTCCGCATGCGCTGGCGTCCACTGTCGGCACTGACGGTCGCTGTCATCGATCTACGTCCATTCCCGTCAGAGCAAAGGATGGGTCATTTTGAACATCCTTGCTCTAGCCCGGACTTCTCATACTAGCCCGGACTCTCATACTAGAAGGCGTATTTGACGACGATATAGAGCGAAATCAGGGCAGCGGCGGCGGCGCCCGCGATCATGCCAAGGCGCTTTTCGATGAACTCGCGGATCGGTTCGCCATAGCGGCGCAGCAGCCAGGCCAGGAACAGGAAACGGGCGCCGCGCGCCACGATGGCCAGCACGATGAACAGCAGCAAAGGCGTTCCGATGACGCCGGACAGGATCGTCACCACCTTGATCGGCGGCAGATGGGCAAGGCCGGAGGTGATCAGCATCAGGATGATGAAGCCGGTGCCCGTCGAGACGCGCAGCGACTCGAAGTCGTCATACTTGCCGTAGAATTCGAGGATCGGCCGCGCCACCGTGTCGTAGGCATAGTGGCCGATATACCAGCCGGCGATGCCGCCCAGAACGGAGGCCAGCGTGGCGACCAGCGCGTAGCGATAGGCGCGATCCGGCCGCGACAGCGCCATCGGCAGGTAGAGGACATCGGCCGGCACCAGGAACACCGAGCTTTCGACGAAAGCGATGAAGGCCAGCCACCATTCGGCGGATTTCTTTGCCGCCAGCGACAAGGTCCAGTCGTAAAGTCCGCGAAGCATCGGCACTCCCTTAGAGCGCCGCGCGTCCTTTTGGACGCGCAAAGGACGCTCTAACGCTTTTGGATTCTCCGCACCGGCCCGAAAAGCGATTCCGCTTTTCGGGCCGATGCGGGAGACATGCGCTGCCTGTCTAGAAAGATTTTCTGCGCTGCACAATGGCCGTAGCTTCACGAAATCGAAAGGCTGGGGTTGAGCGAAGGCCGCATGCCGGGAATTGGCCAGTTGACGAACAGGCCTCCAACCGTATAGTCCGCGCCCATCCAGGCCGCCCGGCCTGAGCCCCTATGGCGGAATTGGTAGACGCGCTCGACTCAAAAAGTGGTTTGTCTACCAATCCACAGAAAATCACGACGAAGTGAAATCGTCGTATTTTCAAGGCACTGGCGGTGTGGGAGTGGTGAGTGAGAAGTACGCCGAAATGGCGCTAGGAGCCGGCTAGGAGCCGAGAGACTAGGCTACCATCGGCGGCAATGTGCGGGCGTGGCGGAATTGGTAGACGCAGTGGATTCAAAATCCACCGTCCTTACGGATATGTCGGTTCGAGTCCGACCGCCCGCACCATCACTCTTTTACGGCCCAGCCGCGCCAGTCAGACATCGGGAAAAGGTTTCGCGTTGCCCGGCCTTGTTGAGATCGCACCGCCCGGCTGCGGCCTCGCCCCGGAGCGCTTTGCCCTGTTGCGGGAGACCGCGAGCGCCGTGTTGCCTGGTTGCTTCGAACAGCTGGAAACGGAGCTTCGCTGGTGCTGCGAGCGGCCTATGACGCCATCCTCCCGTCCCTCATCGCGCGGGCGCGAAAAATCCGTGACGTCTATGTTAGTGCGGGGCACGGCATTCTCGGATGGACGCTTGCGCTTGGCTCGCGCGAAGACTCGCGGATATGCTGGCTTGACCTGTTTCCCATCGTTTTGCGTCAAGTGCGGATCGGGCAAGCCGCCGGTCGATTTCAATCGCAAATCCTGATTTGGACTTCCGAGCCTAAATCCCTATCGCCCCGCTTGACTGGTCACAGCGTAGCTTGGACACTTTAGTGCAGAAACCTGAAGTAGAGCGTGTCGCCTATCTTTGAGGGTACAGCGATGTTGCGAGCGGCATTCCTTTTGCTGGCTGGTCTTTGCGTCTCGACCGGCTGCCTGCAGGCTGACGAGGCTCGCCCACCGGTGCGGGTGGCAGTGATCCAGTTGGACTCCTCTAAGGCCGGAGACTTCGCGTTGATGTTGAGTTATGCGAAAGCAGCAAGAGACCGAGGGGCGGAGATAGTCGTCTATCCCGAAGAGGTGGTGTTCGGCTGGCTCAACCCGAAGGTGTTTTATAGAGCAGATCCCATTCCCGGTCGGGCGCAAGCGGCGTTCGCTTCCATCGCGAAGGAAGCAGGCATTTGGGTCGCCGCGGGGTTAGCGGAAAGAGGGCCGCAGATAGCATCCGACCCAGTCACCTACGAAGTTTTCGATTCAGGCATACTGATAGATTCACGGGGACAGACAGTCCTGCATTACCGCCAGCACAATGTGATCAAGAACGCGTTCAGTGAATGTCCTATCAAGTATGGATCCCAGGGCTGCAGCTACACACAGGGTCCGCTCAGCGATGTCGAGGTGGCCGAGACGCCTTTTGGGCGTATCGGAATGCTGGTCTGTGCCGACGCGTATACACACGACACCTCGACATTGGACGCACTGAAATCGCTCAAGCCCGAACTCGTCATCATTCCATGGGGCGTTACCGCTGGATCGACCGAAGAATGCGGCGAAACCGGCTTCAATGCGACAGGCTTCGCTGTGCAGGCAGCGACACATCTGGGGTCGGCCTACGTGGTCGGTGCCAACTCAGTCGGAGAACGCCCCTTCGGCCGGTTTCTTCCTTCATGGTATTGCGGCACCAGCGGTTATGCGACGCCCGACGGCAAGGTCGGCGGTTTCGCAGATGAAAAGCAAGAAATAGCGGTTTTTGACATTCCGCTTCAGTGACCTGCGGCGCGACGACAGCGTCTCCACATCCGCAGTCCTTACAGACAAGTCGGCTCGGGTCCGACCGCCCGCACCAGTCACCTTCTAGTCTAACTACGAATCTGGGGGTCAGGAGTTCGAATCTCTTCGGGCGCAGGTCACAGTTGCTCGTCGCTGTCGGCCGTGGTCGTTCGGTCGTTCACTTGTGGGAAAACGATGATTCTGACACTCTGACGCTTCGCACCTTCGCAGGCCCGCAGGCAGTGTTGCTGTTGGCAGTCATGGATTTCCGACGTTGCTGGCGTGCACAAGCTCATGCTCGCCGGGCCAACTTCTCAGCTCACGACAGAAACCGCTTCAAGCTAAAACCGGCGAACAAAATGTAGGGCGGAATGGCGAGCGAATAGTGGCCACAGTTCAATTCCAGAATATCTGGCCTGGGCCCGGCGTCCCTCAGGCTCCGGATGAATCTCTGCGACAGCTCTGGCAACACCACCTTGTCCCTCCTGGCCAGGACAACCTGAAGATCGAGACCATGCCGCGCCAGACCATGCAGGTGGTTCTCCAGGTCAAGTGGCCCCCAGGCCCTTCTCAGATCGGCAAGCTCAATCTTGGTCTCAAGGCTTTCACGTATCGATCGTGTCGCGCGACCCGTCCAAACCATATCCGCAAGACTTCCCGCCGCCAGAAACAGGGACGCTTTCGTCACGGCGGGGTCATGCGCCGCGACCAACCCCGCAACCCAGGAGCCCAGGCTCATACCAAGAACCGAAATCTCCCGGTAGCCTTGGCTCTTTAGCCAAGCTATGAGCTTTCGCCCGTCCCATACGCCCTGCCTTACAGACTGGATCGTCCGGCCGAGATTCGGGCTGAGCATGTAATCGGCATGGGCGGAGCCAGGACGGCTGCGCTCGAAATGATAAGGCATGGCGAGCTCGACAACCGTGACGCCAAACAGTGAGAAGAAAATGGCAAGCTGGCGATTCCACGCGCTTGCATTCCAGTGGTGAAAAACCACCATGGCCCGATCGAGCGACCCGCTTTCCGTGATTTTCGCCCAGACTACATTGTTCGCTTCGATGTCAGTGGAAATGCCCGACGGAAATCTGAGCCACCCCTCTTCCCTTTCAAATCCATGGCCGGTCCCGCTCGGCAGATCGAAGAAGGCTTGATCAGCCAGGGCACTATCCGCAAGAATGCAAAACTCCTTGATGCTTGCTGCCTTCTTCGCGCCCGGAAAGGCGCGTTCCGCATCAAGGACAAAATCCGTTGTCTTCTTCCCTTCCTCGCCGCGTCGCGCCCGCTGCTCATCCCAACGATCAAGCCAGCTATGCAACACTCTGCGACTCACTCGCTCGCCATCGCCCAAACCATGGATCAAATAGGCCGTATATCGCGAATAGCACTCCGGCGCCCAGAAGGATCGAGAAACCGGCAAATGCACCGATCAGCAAATAGCCGGCAACGAGCAACGCTACGACCGCCGACATCTTCCACAAAGGCACCTGAACCCAGCTTCCGATGCCTAAACGGATTGCGCCATACAGAAAAACAAAACAGGTCGAAATAACGATAACAAGGCTGCTGAATTGCGTCGGCAGTCTATAGCTGAATCCATTGCTCGCATCGTCGTGCTCATACCACAACGACGACAGATCGCCGACCAGCCAGGCCACGATATTCATTCCATTCGATGCCAGGTAGGAGCTTTGAAGTTTCATGACAGTGGCGATCAGAATGCCCAGAACAGTACACCTGAAAATCCATCGCATCACCCTGAAGCCAGCGTCATTCAGCTCGCTTTTGTAATCCGGCAGGTCTTTCGATGCCTCTCCCATTCTCCAAAGATCATCGACGATCATATAGAGCAAAATGAGACCTGCGAAGAAAAGATAAAAGCACAGGCACATATAAAGATACGCAATCCCTGTGAACACGATCGCTACGGGCGCCGATATGATCTCAGGCCGCACAATCGCAATCTTGCCCCAGTCCGTCGCATACGCGCCATCGCCATTCAGCAGCGGGATCAAGCACACGCCGATCCACTGGAAAATACCGGCGAACATCACGCAAATCAAAAAGACCGCCCAATATGAGTAGGATGACGCTTCGACATTGCGCGCCCAGGCATCGTCGCTATCCTTCCGGTCGCCGTGTCCTGCCAGCTTTGGGCGCCCTTCATCTTTCCAAAAGGTCACCAACTCAGACACGAAGGCAAGAAACAGCGGCAGGAACACCATGAACACGAACATCCAGTTCGCCGCCCAAAGAAACCCGACCTGCTTAACGACGCCATCCGCCCGGGTATATGTCACGTTGTGTATGCCCGTAATGTACGACAAAAACCCGAGAGCGGTGATACCCGCAAACACCGAGGCCGGCAAATTCAAGGGAGATCCGCAACTGAAAAGCGCCTCCGATCGCCTCGCCAGACTGAAACGCCCGCCCGGCCCCCTGGCGTCAGTGTCCCGCGCCAGCTCAGCCGGAGACCTTGTCCCTTCATTGAAGGCCGAAGTCAGCGCCGCATCAGGAGACGCCAGCGCAATGGTGCCTGCCTCTTTTTTTGATTCTCGTCTCCTGGCCGTTAACCGCGACTGCGCCGCACTGAGCTCCATCTGCCATTCGCTGGTCGCCACCGGATCATCGCAGCCAAAAACCCTTGCCAGCCAGCGAATATTGGCAGTGCTGATTCCCTTCTCGTTCTCCTGAAACCAAAGCTGCACCGTTCGCAGATCGACCCCAGTCCGGTTGGAATCAATCTGTGAAATCTCCTCTGCAAGAAGCTCGGGTGTCCAGGGGCCTGCGGGAAATCCATCTTTGCCCAATCGCCGACCCGCACCCGCCGCGGCTAATCGTTTGAACAGTTCTTTGAAATCACTCCCGTCTCGCGGCGGAGCGAGAAATAACTTTCCGTTCTTAAACAATAGCTTACAGGCGCTGATTTCGATTCGTTTCGCTCATCTTCGTATCCTATCGTGCTCTCGTCCTTAATCAACGTTTTATCGACCCGGTGCAACGCATCGCAGATCTCCGGCTGGCCCTACGAGCGGGCGATCCCCCTTCCGGTTTTCTGCTTTGTCCCCTCCCTCCCGCTGCTCCGCGCGAACTCGAGGAGCAGAAGCGAGTGCTCCTGCTCCTTTCGGGGGCAGGAGAACTGCTTCGGGGAAAAGGGAAAAGGCAGCTTGGAAGGAGCTGAGGCGGCAATGGTTGAAACGAGGACAGAGAGCGGGCGACCGACCCTGGCGGAGCCGATTAACGAGCACACGACGGCTCAAACGGCGGCGAATTCGGTGGTGAAGGAACCGGAAGCCCGTCGCTTGGAGACTGACCTTGCTGGCGACGCCTATCTAGCTCGGAGGTCGGGGATGCCTGCAACTGTCCCGGATTTCCGGTTGTTCCAATACGCCTTTGCGTCGGTGGAGCATGGCAGCTTTCGCCGTGCAGCGGCCGCGCTGAATGTTCAGCAGTCGACAATAAGTAGGAGCGTCCGCAGCCTGGAGGATCGTGTCGGAGCAAAGCTCTTTGAGCGGGGGCATGCGGGAATACGACCGACGCCGGCCGGCAATCGATTCCTGGAAGAAGTCACACTGGGATTCGATCACTTCAGACGTGCAACCCGGCGCGTTGGGGCTTTGCAGCGGGGCGAGTATGGCGAACTCGCGATCGCCGTCAGCGTGCCATTCATCCGGTTGGGTCACGCATTTAAGAGGTTTCGAGAAAGGTACGGAGGTATCTCGGTCGAGATTGTCGAGGCCACATCGAGAGCGAGTTGCGCGTCAGTTCAGCGGCGCACTGTGGATGTGGCATTTGTGACGAAGGTCGCGGGCCACGGAGAGCTCCGCTCGCTGCCGATGGGGAATGAACGCATGCTCGCGGTGTTGCCGAAATCTCATTCTCTTGCCGGTGCGCGCAGATTGAACCTGGAAGAACTTCACCGTGAGCGCTTTATCCTCAGCGACGGCGGCTCGGGACCCGAAATTGAAGATTACCTCATCCGCCGAGCGGCGAAATGGGCTGTTAGCCCGAACATACAGTTGCATCACGTGGGTCAATGCAATCTCATCAAAATGGTGGCTATGGGGTTTGGTGTGACTATCGTCGTCGGCTCTTCCCAACGCGCTGCCACCGATGGAGTCGCCCTCGTTCCGCTGGCGGCTCGAAATGCCCTGTCGCTACATGCGGTCTGGATGGACACCAACCCCAATCCCGCGCTCAAGCGACTCCTCGACATCGTGCGCGAATCTGGCTGTGCTCGCATGGCCACCTAGCTGCAAGCCGGAAGGTTAGGCTCCAGGAGATGCCTTGCGCGAACGTGCGAAACCTCTATCGGTCGCGATGAATCGTTGCAGCATCGGAACGATCAAGCGCACCGGGTCGCTAACCTGCTGCCCGGACTCTCGCGAAAGCACTTCGGCATAGGCGACAAGGTCGCGATGGAGTGAGGCGGGCAATTCCAGCGAAACTTTCACCGGCTTCTCGTCAGCGATTGCGCCGAGTTTCAGCTTGGCCATGGTCATCCCCTGTACGGCTCGAATATCAAGTCTCGCGTGACGATGATCCTGACCGGGAATCCCGGCCGGATGTTCAGGGTCGGCGTGACCTGCAACTGGCGTTGGATGATCTGCTGGCTGGCGTCATTGATGGTGTCCTGCGCTCCATCACGGATAGCGCGAACCAGCCGTTCCTCGTCGCTGACGGCCAGCTCGGACCCAATGGCCAGAAGAGTGGAGAGACCGGCCGCCTTTGCCAGATCCCACCAATGGTAGTCGACGCCATCCTCGAGCCCGGCATACCCTTGTGTATCCGCGCCGGGCTGGCGCTCCAGCACGATCGAGCGACCGTTTGGCAGGATGAGCCGGTTCCAGACGAGCAGCACGCGGCGCTGACCGAACTGCACATTGTTGTCATACTGCCCGATGACGCGCGTGCCTTGCGGCACGAGCAGGATGCGGCCGGTCGGGCTGTCGTAGATATTCTCGGTGACCTGGGCGGTGATCTGGCCCGGTAGATCGGAGCGGATGCCGGTGATGAGCGCGGCCGGAATGACAGCGCCTGCCTGAAGGATAAACGGCGATGCAGGCGCCACGACGCGATCCGACGACGTGGTGCGGCGATCGACGGCCGCGTTGAGGAAGGCGAGTTGCTTGTCCTGTGCTGTCTGCTGGCCGGGCTGACCCGTCAGGTCGAGACCGGCGAGATTCGGCAGGGTTGAACCTTCCGGCAGTGCACCGGCTGTCGATACGCCCGGCGCGGTCTGGAAGAACACCTTGCTTGTTCGTGCGGCTTCTTCCTCGGCTCGCCGCCGTTGCTCGGCCTCGTCGACCGTGGGCGTCGTGATGGTCGGGGGCACGACAGGTTGCCCCTTGTTCTGCGCGTCCAGGATCGGCCGGCCGAGATCGCCGGGCAGCGGCGGACCGAGGATCGGGCCGGTGTAGTCGCGCGGCAGGCCGGCAAGTCCGTCAGCGGGCTGGCGATTGTTGGTGGAATAGAGCTCCTTGCTGTCATCGCCGGATGTCCGCGTCTGGAGCGCATAAATCAATGCGCCGCCGATACCGAGGCCTCCAACCACAGCGATGCCCGCCAGCACCTTGCGGGACAGACGCGTGACACGCGGCGGCTCGGCGCGAAGGCGCATAGGAGCGGCGGCGTTCGTATCGGTGTTGTCGCTCATGAAGGCCTCCCATCCCTACGCACGATTCTGACGGTTTGCTGCTGCTTGCCGCTGCCAAGGCGCAACTCGGCCGCTCCAAAGAAGCGGTCGACAATCAGAATGTTGCGGTAGATACGGGTGTTGGCGATCTGCGCCTCACCCTTCGGTCCGATCACGAAGATCGGCGGCATCTCGCCCTGGACGATTCCGCGCGGGAACTCGACATAGACGCGCCTGCCGTCGTCATAGACGGAAACTGGCTTCCAGGGCGGATTGTCGCCAGTCAGGCCATAGCGATAGTTGCGCGCGGCGACGATCGGGATGACCGGCGTGGCCGGGATGCTTTGCTCGTTCGCGGTGGCTGAGCGCGGATAGGCCCATGCGACGGCGGGCATATAGGGTTTCGGCCCGGAGCGTAGCTCGAGCATGTACGTTCGGCGGTCCGTGGTGATGACCAGGTTGGTGGTGATGTCCGGGCGCGAGGGTTTTACCAGGACATGGACGCGACGCGTCACCTCGGAACCGGATTCGGTATCGCCGATGATCCAGCGTGCCGTGTCGCCGGCGGCGATCGGACCGGCGCCGGTCAGGCTTTCGCCCGGCTCCAGCGCGATGTCGGTGATCTGTCCTGGCGCGGCATAGACCTGATAGAGCGCACCTTCCGACCAGGGATAGATCTGGATGGCGTTGTAGTAGCCTTCGCGGCGCGGCTGCACACGAGCGGCAGCGTTGGCGCTCTCTACGCGCCCGACTGGCGTGCCTGCTGCCGTGCCGCCTTTCGCCGGTGTCCAGGCCGGCGGAAGGTGCAGTGGCTTCGGCCGGTCGTCGGTGACGGATGCGGGCACGGACGGCAGCGGCGGCACGTCGGAATCGTAAGTGATCTGCGGCGGCTTCTGCGGCGTGGCGCAGCCGGCAAGCGCAATCCCGGAAACCAGCAGAACCGGAACGGCGGATTTGCGGAAACCCGGAATGACGGCGATACGGAATAGAGGTGTTCCGGAAGTACGGATGATCGACCGGTTCATTGGCTCATCTCCCGCGACCAATTGATGGCGTTGACATAAATGCCGAGCGGATTGGCCTTGAGCCGGTCGGCGTCGCGCGGCGGCTGGATGACGATGGTCAGGATCGCGGTCCAGCGCTCGGTCGTGGAAAGCTGGCCGTTCTCGTAGTGGCGTTCCGTCCAGGCGACACGGAAGCTGTCCGCCGAGGCACGAATGACGGACGATACCTCGACTGCGATTTGTTGCTTGCCGACCTTGGTGAAAGGGTCGTTCGCGCGGGCGTGGTCATTGAGCGCCGCAGCGCCGCGATCCGTCGTCCACTCATAGGCACGCAGCCAGTTCTGGCGGACAATGACGGGATCGGCGGGAATGCTCCTGACTTGCTCGACGAAGCGCGCCAGATGCCAAGCGACCTGCGGATCGCTCGGCTGGTAATTGGCGGCGGCTGGGGCAACCGCCTGCGCCTGGCCGAGCTTGTCCACCTGGACCACCCAGGGCACGACCGTTCCTTGCACCGACTGCCAGACAAGGGCCACCGCGAAACCGGCCGACAGGATCAACGATCCGAAGGCCATGGTGCGCCAGTTGCGAGCCTGGACGCGGGCCGAACCGATGCGCTCGTCCCAGACCTGTGCGGCTTTCTGGTACGGTGTTTCAGGTTGAGGGGTCGTGCCGTAATGCGCGGCAGGTCGCTTGAAGAGGTTCATGTGCGGTCACCTTCGGAGAGATTGACGGATGCGCCGGACGCGTGGCTGTCGCCGGAGCGGACCGCGTGAGCAGCCGCGCTGACGCCATGGCCCATGTGCCCGCCGCGGCGCATGCGCTGCGCCCATGCGGGCGGGCGATCGGCATTGGATGCGGGAGGAACGGAAGCGGCGCCGGAATCGCCGGCGAGCGTGCCCATCGAGGACGAACCGCCCGTGGCCACAAAACCTGCGCGTGTCCC
>NZ_RZSU01000037.1:0-58935 GCF_003997585.1 Mesorhizobium sp. M5C.F.Cr.IN.023.01.1.1
CCACAGCGCTTTTGAGATGGCGGGGATGCGCGGCCAGGATGCCCTCCAGCATCTCGTCGACAGTGCGGTTGCCGTCGTTGATGATCTTCTTGGTCTGCACCTGCATCCTCCCGATTTCGGTATTTTCGCAAATAGTACAGCGCGTTACCGGGATTTCTACCCGGTGACGGACATTTCAGCGGCGATACGCTCCCGCGCGGCCAGGATCTGCATGCAGGCATTGGCTGCCTCTTTGCCCTTGACCTTGAAGTGCTCGAAGAAGAAGTGGTGATGGTCCGCGCCGTCATGGTAGTTGTGCGGGGTGAGCACCGCCGAAAGCACCGGCACGCCGGTGGACAGTTGCACGTTCATCATGCCGTCGATGACAGCGCTCGCCACGAATTCATGCCGATAGATGCCGCCATTGACGACAAACGCCGCGCCGAGGATCGCTGCATAGCGGCCGGTCAGGGCCAAGGTCTTTGCATGCAAGGGAATCTCATAGGCGCCCGGCACATCGAAGACATCGACGGCAAAGCGTTTCTCTCCGAGAACGGCCAGTTCCGCCTCGAACGCTTCAACGCACTGGTCGACGATGTCGGCGTGCCAGCGCGCGCGAATGACGGCGACGCGGATCGTTTCATAATCTTTCTGGGAATGCTGATTCATGGGTCCATCCTTCCGTTTCGATCCAGAATCAGGACGCACGATACGGAGTCCGAGCCGCAAAAGCGGACCGTGTTCCATTTCGTTCTCTTCCATCCGGACTGTGACCGTCGGCTCCGGAATCACACCGGATCTGCTGACCCCTCCACTAGAGCGACGCGCGTCCTTTTGGACGCGCAAAGGACGCTCTAGCACCTTGAATCTCCGCATCGTGCTTTCCGAAAATCAGTTCTGATTTTCGGGCCGATGCGGTGACCGGAAAGCGCTCGCGGGCTTGGGCCGAGACCCTTACCGCCGGTGGGGACTTTCACCCCGCCCTGAGAACATTGACGGCGTTTGTATGGAAGGGCCGGATAGCGCTGTCAACCAACGTCGTTGCGGATGGCGCAGGAATAGCGATCCGTTCCGATACCTGATCACCCTGAGGGCAGGGGAGCTGATACGTTGCCTGCGTTAAAGGGCGATCACGGGCAAGGCCGGCAGCACCTTGTCCAAGGTGATGGGAAATTCACGCACTCGCACACCGGTCGCGTTGTAAATGGCGTTGGCGATAGCAGCCCCCGCACCGCAGACGCCGAGCTCGCCGAGACCCTTCGCGCCGAGTGGATTGGCCTTATCGTCATGTTCCTCGAGGAAGACGACCTCCATCTCGGGGACGTCGCCATTGATTGGGACGTGATACTCCGCAAGGTCGTGATTGACGAAGTGGCCGTAGCGCGGGTCGAGCACCGTCTGCTCCATCAGCGCGGCACCGATCCCCCAGGTCATGCCGCCGATGATTTGCGAGCGCGCGGTCTTGGCGTTGAGGATACGGCCCGCGCCCATCACAGCCAGCATCCGGCGCATGCGGATCTCACCGGTATCGCAATCGACTGCGACCTCGGCGAAATGCGCTCCATAGGAATGCTGCGAATAAGCCTTGTATGACTGGGTGGTAGCGCCTGCGGCTACGGAGCCTTCGGCCTCGAGCCCGTCGGGAGCGATCCTCCGGATGAGGTCGGCCAGGCCTGCCGACCGCTGGCCGAACCTGACTTCGCTGTCGGCAAAGCTTGCCTCGGTGGCGTTCGCGCCGCGCAATGGCGAGGCTTCGCTCGACCGCGCCGCCTCCAGGATCCGTTGCTTGAGGGCGTTGCAGGCGTTATGCAGCGCCGAACCCGCGCTTGCCGCGCCCCAGGAACCGCCGGAGCCGGCCGTACGCGGGAAGCGGCTGTCGCCGAGCTCCACTTTGACGGACGAGATCGGCACGCCGAGGCTCTCCGCGGCGATCTGGGTCAGGATCGTATAAGTGCCGGTCCCGATATCGGTCATGTCGAGCCGCGCCGTCACCCGACCGTGCCGGTCGATCGCAACCCGCGCCGTCGCCGCGCCGATGTAGTTCGGACGGATCGCCGCCGCCATGCCGCAGCCGATGAGCTTCCGGCCCTCTCGGGTGCGGCCGGGTGTCGGGTCTCTCCGCTCCCAACCGAAGCGGCGGGCGCCTTCCTCCATGCAGGCCACGAGATTGCGGGTGGAGAACGGCACGCCGCGCTCGGGATCCTGCGCCGGTTCGTTGCGGGTCCTGAGTTCGATCGGGTCCAGGCCGAGCCGCTCGGCGAGCTCATCCATGGCGCATTCGAAGGCCAGCATGCCGGGCGCTTCACCGGGTGAGCGCATCCATTCGCCGCGGTTGATATCCAGCGGAACCAGGCGATGGCGGGTGAGACGGTTCGGCGCCGCATAGAGCGAGCGGGCAAAAACCGCCGTTTGCTCGCAGTACTCCTCGAAGCTGGACGTTGCCGACCAGACATCGTGCGCGATCCCGGTGAGCCGCCCGTCGGCGTCCGCGCCGAGACGTACCTGTTGGATCATCTCTGCGCGGTGACCGGCATTGGCGAACATCTGCTGTCGCGTCAGCGCGATCTTAACGGGACGCTGCAGGACCTGCGCTGCAAGCGCGGCCAGGATTGTATCGGAATGGGCAATCAGCTTGGAGCCGAAGCCTCCGCCGATGAAGGGGCTCACGATACGCACACGCTCGGGCGGGATGCGAAGCGTGCTGGCGATCCCAGCCCGGAAGTTCGCGAGTGTCTGCGCCGATGTATGGATCGTCAGCTCGTTGCCTGACCAGGCGGCGAGCGTCGCATGGGGCTCCATCGGATTGTGATGTTCGAAGGGGGTCCGGTAAGTAGCATCGATCTTGACCGGAGCCGCCGCAAAGGCGCTCTCGAAGTCGCCGACCACGCTGTCGGTCTCGAAGCCGGCGTTGGTCCGCTTCGGTGCATAGGCGTCGGCCACACGCCCCGGCAAATCGTAGAGACCCGGCTCCTCGTCGTAGCGCACTTTGATGAGGCTCGCCGCAGCGCGTGCCGCCTCGAACGTCTCCGCGACGACCAGCGCGACGGGCTCATCGTAATACCGCACCCGCTCGCTGTTGAGCGCGGGCCGGGCGCGGGTGAAGACCTCCGGCACGGTCGGCGTGACCGCCGGGCCGAAATCCGGCTGGGCCGGCGCATTCCGGTGCGTCATGATGAGCAGGACTGCCGGCGTCCGTTCGGCCTCGGCCGTGTCGATCTCGGCGATGCGCCCCTTGGCGACGGCGGCACCGAGAATATAGCCATAGGCTGTTCCGTCCAGCGCATTCTCGTAGGCGTAGGTGGCGCCCCCTGTCACTTTGAGCGGACCGTCGATGCGGTCGATTGGGCGCCCGATGATGCCATCGCGTGTTTCGGAAGGGCGGTTTTCGCTGGTCTTCGTCTCTGTCATCGTGTCACCTCACGCACTCTCGACGGCGGCAGCGAGCGTGTGCCGCATCGTCCGTTTCGCCAGCGGGATCTTGAAATCATTGCCGCCATATCCGACGGCTCC
Source organism: Mesorhizobium sp. M5C.F.Cr.IN.023.01.1.1 (assembly GCF_003997585.1). Lineage (NCBI taxonomy): Bacteria > Pseudomonadati > Pseudomonadota > Alphaproteobacteria > Hyphomicrobiales > Phyllobacteriaceae > Mesorhizobium > Mesorhizobium sp. M5C.F.Cr.IN.023.01.1.1. The sequence continues at coordinate 3,490 of NZ_RZSU01000037.1, forward strand.
GGCGAGCGCGGCTTCGGCCGCATCGGTAAAGGCGCCGTCGGACGCCGCCGCTCCTGCGAGCGTTCGCTCCGCCTCCGATGCGCGCCAGGGCTTCGCTGCCACGCCGCCCATGGCGATCCGAGCGCTTAGGACACGGTCGCCGCTTTTCTCGACGATTGCTGCCACCGACACCAGCGCGAAGGCGTAAGAGGCACGGTCGCGCACCTTGCGGTAAACCTGCCGGCCGGGCGGCGGCGGCGGCAGGGTGACCGCGGCGATCATCTCGCCGTGGCCGAGCACGGTCTCCACATGGGGCATCGCCTCGGGCAATCGATGGAAATCGTCGATCGGGATCGTGCGGGTCTCGCCGCCGGGCGATATGGTCTCGATCCTGGCGTCGAGCCCGGACATGGCGACCGCCATGTCGGAGGGATGCACCGCGATGCAGGCTTCGCTCGCGCCAAGTACGGCGTGCATGCGATTGAAGCCCTGAAGCGCCGCGCAGCCCGAACCCGGCTCGCGCTTGTTGCAAGGCATGTTGCGATCGTAGAAGTAGGGGCAGCGCGTTCGCTGCAGGAGATTGCCGCTGGTCGAGGCCTTGTTGCGTATCTGGCCGGACGCTCCCGCCAGCAGCGCTTGCGTGAGCATTGGGTAGCGTGACCTCACCCGCGGATCGGCGGCGAGATCGCTGTTGCGGACCTGGGCGCCGACCCGAAGCCCGCCTTCCGCCGTCTCCTCGATCCGATCGAATGGCAGCCGGCTGATGTCGACGAGATGCGCTGGGCGCTCGATCTCGAGCTTCATCAGGTCGAGCAGATTGGTGCCGCCGCTGATGAACTTGGCGCCCGGCCGGGCCGCAACCGCGGCGGCTGCCTGCTCGGCATTTGCCGCACGTTCATACGTGAAGGATTGCATTGCTCACGCCTCCTCTGCCGCGTCGCGGATTGCAGCGACAATGTTCGGATAAGCGGCACAACGGCAGATGTTGCCGCTCATCCGCTCGCGGATCTCGGCATCGGTGAGAGCGACAGAAGCCGCCGCCACGTCAGCGCTCGCGTGGCTCGGCCAGCCGGCCCTGGCCTCGCCCAGCATACCGACCGCGGAGCAGATCTGGCCCGGCGTGCAATATCCGCACTGGAAACCATCGCGGGCGACGAAGGCGGCCTGCACCGGGTGCAGCCGGTCGCCCTCGGCAAGGCCCTCGACCGTGGTGATCTCGTCGCCTTCATGCATTGCGGCAAGCGTCAGGCAGGAATTGATCCGGCGCCCGTCGACGAGCACCGTGCATGCGCCACACTGGCCGTGGTCGCAGCCTTTCTTCGAGCCGGTGAGACCGAGATGGTTGCGCAGGGCGTCGAGCAGCGTCGTCCGCGGGTCGAGCTCGACGGCAAAATCCTTCGCATTGATCCGTAGGGACATCGGCATCGTCGGTACCGGCGTGGGCGAGGCGGCCGCCGTGACGCTGTCGGCCGGCTCGGCGTCAACCGGTATACCGGTAGCCAGGAGGACGCCGGTTGCCACTCCGCCCTCCAGCACCGTGCGACGCGTCGGCCCGCTCCTGCTGTCTGTTTTGGCCATGCATGATCTCCCAGTCGCAGTTCTGTCACTCATCGACACTGGAGGTGGGGGTCCACGCGGCGGCTTTCTTTCAAGAAATCGGCGGCAATGTCAGGATTCCGGAGAAGAATTCACCCGATAGACCCGAGGCGTCGTGCCCCTGAGACGCCGGAAGGTCGTGGTGAAGTGGCTCTGGCTTGAGAAGCCGAGCCGAAAGGCAATGGTGCCGATCGACAAACCCGTTTCGCGCAGCAGCATTTCCGCTCGCCGCACCCGTTCCTCGATCACATAGGCATAGGGTGCAAGGCCGGTCGTCGCCTTGAAGCGGCGGGCAAAACTGTCGACGGCCATATCCGCGACGGCTGCAAGCTCGCTTAGCGAAATGTCGGAGTTCACATGTGCATTGATATGATCCCGGACTCGACCAAGCGCCCGGCGGCTGAGACAGCCCTGACGTACAGACGCGTGTTGATCCCGGTTCAGGTTGGCCACGCGGAGGCTGACGAGGGCGACCAGATGCTCGACATAGGCCGTGTCCGGCTTATGACCGAGTGCCATCTCGTCGCGAAGCGAACTCAGGAGCGTGGCGATGACCGCGTCTTCCTTGTTCACCAGGATCGGCAAATCTCTCAGGCGTTCGCATCCGGGAAGCCCGATATCGGGATCGATCCACAAGGCTGAATAGGAGAGGTTTACATCGCGATAGAAGCCGAGCCGCTCCGCGCCCGCGGGGACGAAGGTGAGGGCTCCGGGACGATCCATTCCGTCGTAGAGGGATCCTGCCTCGTGCCGGATAGATGTATGGGACGTTCCGCCTTCTTCGGTCAGCACGATCAGATGATGAGGCGCCGTCCAGCGGAGTTCCGCCTCCCGGCACGCCCACCGCCGATTATCGAAAACGATCGAGGAGCTGACCCACGACGCGGTATGCAGGGGCTCCGACTTCTCCTCTTGGCTCCGAATCCGTCCGTCACCAAGCAACGGTCTGAATGACATCGCGGCATCCCGCTGGTTCACTCGCGGAGCCGTGGTCAGCCCCGGCTTGAGCGCTTGCGCCGCCCCGCCGCTACGCATATGGCGGCTTATGTGGGACAGGCATCGTGCGTTGGTAACCGCGCCGTGTTCAAAAACTCGTGAGATCAGGAAGATCAAGCGCCTTCCTGTCAAACGCCGAGCCCATCGCGGATGGCGCAGAAATAGCGATCGGTTCCGACCTGGCCACCCTTGAGCGCGACCTCCAATCCTTCGATCGCCTTGACGCGCGAGTGGGCGACGCAAAGCGGCGAGCCAGGCGAGGCGGGCAGCGGCATCCGCACCGTCAGCGCATCGACGCCCATCTGGCCGAGTGCATGGCTCGACGTGTCGCCGCCGGCGATGACCACGCGCTGCAATTTTTGTTCGATCGTCAGCTCGCGAAGAAGTTCGCCGAGGCCGCGGCCAAGCTTGTGGCGGGCGCCTGACTGCCGGTCGATTTCGGCGCCGCGGTCGGCTGCTGGTCCAAGCGCCGTGTAGAGGACGACGCTGCGCCCGGCCTCCAGACTGGCGCGACCGCTTGCTGCCGCGCGAGCGATCGCCTTGTCGGAATCCTCTGAGATCAGTTCGACAGGGTCCACCTCGATCCCATCGAAACCGTCCGTTAAAGCATGCCGGATCTGTCGTTCCGTTGTCGGCGAACAACTGCCCGAGACCACCGCGATCCGGTCGGCTGCACCCGGCGGCGAAATGCTGGACTCGGCACTGACGGTTCCGTTAGACGCCCATTCGGCCAGCAGCGCATACTCGATCCCGGAAGAGCCGACGACGAAAGTGCCGCCCGGACTGCGAACGCGCCATATCTCCTTGCCGGCCAGTGCCTGACTTTCCAGGCTGTCGACATCGACAAGCACAATGTCACTAGCATTTTCGATCAGGCGATCGAACGCTTCCGATCGGGACGCCGACTGCAGCGTCGCGAGGTCGACCAGTCCCGAGGTGAGGTCTGTCTGCCGCGACAGATGGATCAGCAAATCGGATTCATCCATCGGGGTGATCGGGTGGCGGCTCATCACGGGATGGCGATCGATACGGAAATATTTGTCGCGGTAGGCCGCGAACAGATGGCCGAAGGCGGTGTAGCGCTTGAGCTGCGGCGCGCCGACCACCAGCGGCACGCTTTCCTGGCTGAAAACCGAGCGGCCAATCTCGATCGCCCGGCCGATGCTGCCGATCGCCGGACTGGAATCGAAGGTCGAGCAGACCTTGTAGTGGCAGATCTCGGCATTCAGGGTCTTCAGCCAGGCGAAGGCGTCCCGCAGATGTCCGTCCATCCATTGCGGCGTCTCGCTGCGGCTGGTGCCGGCCAGGCCGACGGCGCGGCAATGCCTGAACTGCGAAAGCAGGGGCTCGTCCGGCTGGCGCATGAACAGCACGGTCGGCACACCGCCGAGCTCGAGCGCCTCCATGACGTCGGTCGAGCCGGTGAGGTCGTCGCCATAATAACTGAGAAGCAGGTTTTGCATGGCGCGCTTTGCTCAGGCGGCTTTGCCGTCGCCGAATTTCTCGATCGACCGCGCCAGTTCGGGATGGCTCAAGGCGAACTTCGCCAGCGGTATGCCATCGACCGCCGCCCGCCAGGCTTGCTGCACGGCGCGCACGCCGGCACCCGGCCCGTCCGGGTGGCTGACGATGCCGCCGCCGCAGAGATAGAGAAGATCGACCGTTCGGCCGGTTCGCTCAAAGGTTTCGGGGGCCTGTCCGCCCCACTGGCCCGAACCGGCGACCGGCAATGCGCAATCATCAGGCGAAAAGATCGGCGTGGTCACCGCCTTGAACGATTCGACGAATGACCAGTCCGGCTCCCAATATTTCGAGGCGATGCCATTGATCTGGAATTGATCGACGCCGAGCAGCCGCCAGAACTGCTGCCAGACCTTGAAATCCATGCCAAGCCCGGGGTGACGGGTGAGAATGTCCCAGCCGTTGCGGTGGGCGTGGATCACCAGGCTGGAGCGCTTTCTGAGGAAAGCCATGCCGCCGAAGCCGACGGAGTTGATGTTGACCACAGCGCAATTGCCGCCGGCCTTCGCCACCAGATCGTGGTTGCGCATCATCTCGTCAGGATCGGCATGCGAGATGCCGAAGGCATACATGACCTTTTTACCGGTCTTCTGCTCATGGTCGAGGACGAGCGGCATGATCGCCTTCACCCGTTCCGACAGGGGCGAATAGGCAGGGCTCATCAGCTTCTCGTCGTCCTTGATGAAATCGACGCCGGCGGCGATCAGCTCACCCACCATCTCCGCCGTTTCGCGCGGTCGAAGCCCCAGCGCCGGCTTGACGATCGTCCCGATGATCGGGCGGTTCTCCACGCCGGTCAGTCGGCGGCTGCCGGTGACGCCGAATTGCGGACCGGGATGGGCGCTGCGATACTCATCCGGCAGCTTCATGTCAACGACGCGGATGCCGGACAGGCCCTTGATCGAAAAGGCGCCACCGATGGCGATGGTCATCAGCGCCGAAAGATCGGTACCGATGGCATCCAGCGGAAACGCGATCTCGACATCCGCGCGCTTGAAGGGCCCGTCGCCGGCTTCGGGAAGCGATGGATAATCGGCGTCCGGCAGATGCTGTATCGCCAGGACGCGTGCCGCGACCCGCGCCTTGAGCTCTTCGGTCTCGCCGGGCAGCGCGACGAAGGTTCCGGTCGACTGATCGCTGGCGATCTTGGCCGCCAGCGCCTCGATGCTCGCCGAGGTCTCGATGCGATAGGTGAGGGTGATCATAGCTCGAAAAAAGTTCCCTGATCTTCGAAATCTGGTATAATGAGTACATAAGTATTGCAAGCGATATCCTGCTCTCGCGCAGGCATTCCGGCAATCGTGGCGACAATGTTAAATAGACACCGATCAAGGAGTGATTCGCGACGATGAACCGTTCGGAGCCGATCGTCCGGCGCAAGCTTTCCGACGAAGTATTTTTGAGGCTGAAGCGCCTGATCACCAGCGGCGAATTGCAGCCAGGCGACGACATGCCGTCGGAGCGCGAACTGATGGAGCGCTTCGAGGTCGGCAGGCCTGCGATCCGCGAAGCGATGCAGGCGTTGAGCAATATGGGTCTTGTTGCGATCTCGCACGGCGAGCGGGCGAAAGTGCTTCAGCTGACCGCCAAGTCGATCATCAAACAAGTCGACGGCGCGGCCAAGATCATCCTGTCGTCGTCGAAGGACACGCTGGAACACCTCAAGAGCGCGCGCATCTTCTTCGAGCGCGGCATGGTCAGGGAGGCCGCCGAAAAGGCCACAGCAGAGGACGTTCAGCGGCTGCGGGCCACCGTAGCCGAACAGCGGAGCTTTCGCGGCGATTCCGAGGCCTTCATATCCGCGGACATGAAGTTTCATACCCAGATCGCGGCAATATCCGGCAACCCGATTTATGTCGCGGTCAGCGAAGCGATGCTTGGCTGGCTGAAGGAATATCACACCGAGATGCTGATCTGGACCGGCAAGGAAAACTTCACGCTGACCGAGCACGAAGAGATCATCGGGCGCATCGAGCAGAAGGATGCGGACGGAGCCGAGAAGGCGATGATCAAGCACCTCGAGCGCTCGCGCGCGCTCTACGTGATGAATTCCGGCAACTGATTTCACCCGATCCGGGTGATCGCGTAAGGCGGCATCACAAGGTGGCGTCGTTCGAACCCGGAAATATCAACCGTCACTTCGCTCGCCGTCAGATTCGCCAGCCACATGACGGTCTGGCCCGCGGGAGAACGGCCGGCCAGCGTGAGCACCCGCGTCTCATCGCTAGTCCTCGCCGCTATGTGCCTGAAGCCGGCCAGTTCGCAAAGGCCCTTGATGGCCTCGAAAATCGGCCGGGGTTCACCTTCGCCGACGGGTTCCCCGGATGCCGCCAGCACGCCGAACGGTCCGGTGAAGCTGGACAGCGTGAGCATCTCCAGCCCGGCCGGGGCGACGCGCGCGGCATAGCCGATCGTCCATGCTGCCGCGAACATGCCGGCATGGCGAGAATCCCGGTCGGCCATTGCGATGCGCTGACGGTGCGGATTGGCCTTGGTCGCACCGCCATAGGGGTTCTGCCGCATGGCGATGGTCGACGGGCCGATTCGGTAGTGTTTTGGCCCGAAGATCGCCCGCACCGATGCAGTGATGAAAGGCAGCGCCTCCAGCGATTGCATGACGCTGAGATCGTCGGCGGCGTGCACGATCGGGCATGTGCAGTGGGTGACGAAATCGAGCAAATCGGCGGGAACGCGCTTGCGGTTCAACTCAGTGAAATAGCTGAACATGCCGCCGCCGAGTCGGATATCGGGAAAGGCGCGCCGCGCGGCGGCATAGACGTCCTCGAGCGGCGGACATTCAGGCCATGCACTTCCCGGCGGCGTCGACTGCCGGTCGACCGAGGGCGAAACGGCGATGGCCGAGAGCTTCAGCCCGGCCTGTCGCACCGCATCGGCGACGCCTGAAAGCTCAGCGTCGAGATCGCCAACGCAGGAAACGACGCATTCAAGCGTCGTATCGACCGGGCGGGCTGCGGCGAGCCGGACATAGGACTGCAAGGCTTCGAGGCCGTGGCCACGCGTCGGGTCGTAGTGGAACATCAGCTGTTGCGGGCCAAGCGCGGACAGTGTCGGAAGGTTTGCCAGCGCCGCCTCGACCTCATCCGGGTAGATGATCATGCCGATATCCGGTAGTGCCGGTCCGGCTTCGCCGAGCTCGACGCGGATGTATTCGGCGGCTGTTGCGGCAGCCGGCGCCTTCACGTCGCCTGAGATGCGCAAGCTGATTGTCTGGCGCAGAGTCTCGCCGGCAGGCAGCACATAGGGCCATGGCAGCGCGAGCGGCCGGACATAGGTCTTGTACGACGCGTCCGACCAGTTGCGCTGGTCCTCCATCTCGAACACGTCGCCTTCCATCCGGCATTCGGCGGTGACGCCGGGCCGGACCTCATGGGTGATCGCCCGCAAATCCTTGAAAGGCTGCCAGGGATCGATCAGCTGCGGAAGCTTCGTTTCCACCACGCTGCCGTCGGTGTGCTCGACGGTGATCGGGCCCCCGGCCAGGCCGGCGATCGGATGCAGGATGCAGAAGCCGCAGCGATTGGTCTCGAAATCGTCTTCGGGACGCGCGCTCACGTCGAAAACCAGCTGGCCGTCGGCGGAACCTTCGATCGTCGCGCGAAAGTCGAGCCGGCTTCCCTTTGGTCCGACGCAACTTGCCGAATAGCTGACGGAGAAAGTGTCGGCACCCTGGTCGATGACTAGATCCGTGAGCGCCGGCTCGTAAGTGCCCCAGTCGCGGTCCCTGATGACATAAGCGATGGTGCGCAGCACTTCGATGCCGCCGTGGCGGATGGTGCGCAGATTGCCGTTGACAAAGTCGGCGCTGAGTGCGCCGGCGCGCAGCCTGACCGGCTCGGCCTCGACCGCGCGCGTGCCATAGAGGAGGAAGGCGTCGGCGGTCATCTCAGCAAAGTGTCGAGCTGCACCGGCTCACGGCTCGCAGCGCCCGCATAGGCGGCCTCGACCAGGGCCAATGTCCTGAGATTGTCCGCACCCGAGGTTGCCGGCTCGGTCCCGTTCGCCAGGCAATCGACCCAGTGCTTTTGGATGGCGACGACGCTTTCCTGGATGTTGTGCCATGGTCGCGATGCCCATGGCAGCAGCGGTGGCGAGACGTCGCTGACCGCGGTTCCGTTCCTGCCGGTGACGGTGAGCCGGTAATCCTGCTCGAGCCGGATGGTGCCGCCGCTGCCGTCGATCTCGACCAGCGTCTGCGGAAACGGCTCGGTGGCGAGCTTGGTCGCATAGCTGCAATCGACCACAGACGTTGCGCCGCTCTTGTGGTCCATCAGCATGGTTGCGACGTCCTCGCCGGCGATCTCAGGATTAATGCGAGCGGTTCGTGTCGTGATCGTCAAAACTTCGCCCAGCAGAAAGCGGGCAATGTCGAGACTGTGGATGCCGAGGTCCTCGATGATGAAGCGCTTTCCCGTCGCCAGATAGGGCTGGCCGGAGAACACGTCATAGGCCGAGCGGAACGAGATCCGTCCGAAGAAGGGTGTGCCGATTTCTCCGCTGTCGAGCACGGCGCGCACCGCCTGGATCGGCGACTGCCAGCGAAAATTCTCATGCACCATCAGCGGCACGCCGGCGTCAGAGCAGGCCTTCGCCATGGCCTTGGCGTCGGCAAGCGTCGGCGCGAACGGCTTTTGGCAGATTGCCGGAACGCGATGCCGCGCCGCCATCTCGACAAGCGGACGGTGGCTCGGCGCGGTGGTGGCGATATCGACGAAATCCAGTCTTTCGCCGGCAAAAAGTGCTGCCGCGTCGGTATAGCGCCGCGTGATGCCGAACTGGTCGCCGACTATCCTGAGCCGTTCCGAATCGCGGTCGCAGATGGCGACGATCGAGGCACCGGCGATGTCGCGCCAGGCGTGCATCTGGTTGACAGCAAAGAAGCCGCAGCCGATCAGCGCTCCACGCAGTTCCGCCGCCATCAGCCCGCCTTTGCCATCTGCATTAGCGTCACGCGGCTCTGCAGCCGGCGCTGCGCCTGGTCGACGACGACAGCGACGATGATGACAAGGCCCTTGATCACCATCTGCCAGAACGAGCTCACCCCCATCATAACCAGCCCGTCGGAGAGAATGCCGATGACGAAGGCACCGACAATGGTGCCGCCGATCGTGCCGCGGCCGCCCGACATCGAGGTGCCGCCGAGCACCGCCGCTGCGATGGCGTTGAGCTCGAAGCTCTCGCCGGTCGCCGGATGCGAGGCCATCAGCTCGGACGAGATGATCAGGCCGACGACCGCCGCGCAGAAGCCGGAGAACATGTAGACGAACATCTTCACCATGTTGACCCTGACGCCCGAAATCCGCGCCGCCCGTTCGTTGCCACCGACGGCGAAGATGTGGCGGCCGAGGGGGGTGTATTTGGCGAGATAGGCCGCCCCAAGTGCTACGACGACAAGTAACCATATCGAAACCGGCAGGCCGAGCAGCCGGCCGGCGCCGAGGAAGCCGAACCCGGTCGTACCCAGATCGGGCTTGCCGACAAGGTTCGGGAAGGTGCGGCCATCGGACGACAGCAGCGCCAGGCCGCGTGCGACATAGAGCACGCCGAGCGTGGCGATGAACGGCGCGACATTCAGCCTGGTGATCAGCAATCCGTTGACGGCGCCGATCAATATGCCGACCGCCAACGTGATCAGTGCGATTTCGAAGACGTTGAAATAGATCGTATAGCCGACCTGCAGGTCGATGCCGTTGAGCACGAGATAGCCGGCGACCATGCCGCACAGGCCGACGATCGAGCCAACCGAAAGGTCGATGCCTCCGGTGATGATGACGAAGGTCATGCCCATGGCGAGGAAGGCGTTCAGCGCCACGTGCTTCGACATCAGGATCAGGTTGGCGGCCGACAGGAAATTCGGTGCCGCGATCGAGAAGAAGATCAGGACGGCGATCAACGCAATGAACGTCCTCGCCTTCATCAGCGTCAGCAGGACGGAGCCGCTCGAGGCGGAGGCAACTGAGGCCTTGGCCGGGATGTCAGTCATGGGCGTGGCTCTCCGTGTGCGGGACCGGTCCGTGGCCAAGCGCCGATGCGGCGACAAGTGCCGCCTCCGTCGCCTCGGCGCGATCGAACATGCCGGTCAGTTTTCCATTGCTCATCACCGCGATCCGGTCGGACAGCGCCATCACCTCGTCGAGATCCGAGGTGGCGAAAAGTATGCCCAGTCCGTCGCGGGACAGTTTGCGCATGGTGCGGAAGACGTCGGCCTTGGCGCCGACATCGATGCCGCGGCTCGGTTCATCCATCAGCAGCACCTTGGGTCCGGTGAGCAGCGCCTTGCCGATGACCACCTTCTGCTGGTTGCCGCCCGACAGCGACGAGACCTCTTGCGCCGGATTGGCGACCTTGATCGCCAGCTCCCGCACCATCTGCGTCACCGCCTGGTTTTCCTTGGCGCCACGGATATGGAACAGGCGGACAAACCGCGACAGGCTGGCCAGCGTCAGGTTGCTGGCGACCGAGAGGATCGACACCAGCCCTTCGCGCTGGCGGTCCTCGGGGATCAGCGCCAGCCCGCGCCGGATCCGCCGTGTCGTGTCGCGCTCTCTGATCTTTTTGCCGGCGATGAAGATCGCTCCGGTGGCATGGCTATGGCGTCCCATGATGCAGTCGAACAGCTCGCTGCGTCCGGCGCCCATCAGGCCGTATATGCCGAGAATCTCGCCGGCGCGCAGCGACAGCGAGACGTGATCGACCGCAAGCCCGCCGGTCACGCGCGGCAGGCAGATGTCCTCGGCGCGGAATATCTCTTCGCCCGGAACATGGCCGTCGGCCTTGGCGAAGTCCTTGGCGTCCGAGCCGATCATCTGCCGCACGATCCATTGCGTGTCGACGTTTTTCATCTTCTCCTGGCCGGTGATCCGCCCGTCGCGCAGCACGGTGATGTAGTCGCCGATGCGGATCAGTTCCTCGAGCCGGTGCGAGATGTAGACGATCGCCACGCCGCGCGCCTTGAGGTCGGCAATCACCTTGAACAGGATCTCGACTTCCGCCGCGCTCAGCGCCGAGGTCGGTTCGTCCATGATCAGGATGCGCGCATCGAGCGAAACCGCCTTGGCAATCTCGACCAGCTGCTGCTGGCCGATACGCAAATCCTCGACCAGCATGTCCGGCCGGATGCCGGCTTCCAGCCGCTCGAGGAATTCCGCCGCGCGGCGCTCCTGTTGTCGGCTGTCGATCTTGCGGAACCGGTTGGTGATCTCGCGGGTGGCAAAAATATTTTCTGCGACCGTCAGGTTGCCGAACAGGTTCAGCTCCTGAAACACCATGCCGATGCCGCGATTCACCGCGTCCCCGGATGAGGAGAAGGAAACCTCTTCGCCCTCCAGGATTATGCGGCCGAGCGTCGGCTGCTCGACGCCGGCGATGATCTTCATCAGCGTCGATTTGCCGGCGCCGTTTTCGCCGACCAGCACGTTGACCGCGCCCTTGCGCACCTCGAAATTCGCGCGCTTGACCGCGACGGTGCCCGAATAGACCTTGGAGACGTCTTCCAGCGTCAGGATGACATCGTCATCGGTGGCGGCAGTCATGGCTTCGGCCCGATCTCTGCCTCCGCCGGCGTCACCAGCGGCAGGTCCTGGCCGCTGCCGATGACATAGGCGCCGACAACCCTGACGCTCCGGCCCTCCAGCGCGTCGCGCGGCAGCTTGGAAAGCACCGTCTTGTCGGCGTAGATGTTGAACGCCTTGCCGAACTGGGCGAAGTCGATCTGGTTGGTGAAATCGTTGAACTGGATGAAGTCGAGACTGTCGCGCAGCGCGGTGCCACGCATTGCGGGTCCGATCTGCACCCGCGCATCCGCCTTGCCGTCGCCGTCGGCATCGACATCCATGGTTGCCGCGCGTGACTGTGTATTCGCCGCAACAATCTTGCCTTCGAGGCGAACCGAGATGGTCCATGGCGAATTCGCCTGCTTCTTCGGATTGCCATACTTGGCGCCGGCAGCCGCTGGATCGGCTTTCGCCAGGGCGTGAACCTCGGAAAATGGCCCGGCCTTCTGCTGGAGATAGGGCACCGCCTTGGCAGCCCAGATATCGCCGACCATCTTGTCCGCATTGAAGGCCGGAGGGTTGCCGCCGTTTTCCGCTGACGGTGTCGGAAGGATCTTGCAGGCGGTCAGGCTGACGCCGACGGTCACGGCAAGGATCGGCGCAGCGAGGATCGAACATGTCGGCTTGTTCGGCATGGCGGTCAGGGCACCCAGTAAATGGAAGCAAGGGACGAGCCGGAAGCTCGTCCCTTGCGATTGATGTCACACCGGCTCAGTTGGTCAGCGCGAAGGTTTCCAGCTTGGCGGCATTGTCGCCATTGATCAGGACGCAATCCATCAGCTGCTTTTCCTCGGCCGGAGACTTCTTGTTCTTGATGAAGTCGTTGGCCTGCTCGACTGCCATCTGCGCCTGCGCATAGGCCGGCTGCAGGACTGTGGCCTTGATGCCGCCTGAAGCGATCGAATCGCGCACGTCATTCGATCCGTCGAACCCGACGACGATGACATCCTTGCGGCCGGCGGCGGCAAGGGCGGCATAGGCGCCCATCGCCATCGTGTCGTTGCCGGAGATCACGCCCTTGATGTCCGGGTTAGCTTGGAGGATCGATTCCATCTTGGAATAAGCTTCGGTCTGGCTCCAGTTGGCCGACTGCTGCGCCACCATCTTCAGGTCCGGATAGTCGTCGATGACGTCGTGATAGCCCTTCGAGCGAATGCCGGCGTTGGTGTCGGATTCCTTGCCGACCAGCTCGACGAAATTGCCCTTCTCGCCCATCAGCTTGACGAACTCCTGCGCGCCGAGCTGGGCGCCTTGATAGTTGTTGGAGACGATCTGCGCGACGGCGACGCCGGTGGCGTTGATCTCGCGATCAATCAGGAAGGACGGAACGCCCGCGTCCTTGGCCTTCTGCACGGCGGCGACGGTGGCGTCGGCGCCGGCATTGTCGAGGATGATCGCCTTGGCGCCGCGGCCGATCGCGGTGTCGATCAGCTCGGACTGTTTGTTGGCGTCGTCGTCGTGGACAAGCACCAGCGTTTCGTAGCCGAGTTCCTTAGCCTTGGCTTCCGCTCCGACAGCTTCCGCCTTGAAGAACGGATTGTCGTGCGAGGGCGTGATGATGGCAATGAGATCCGCCGCATAGGCGGGTGCGGCGGTGCCAAGCGCCAGCATGCCGGCAAAAGCCGCAAGTGTCATTCTGCGAGTGAGTTTCATGAATTCCTCCCGTTTGAAAAGCCCTGATCAACTCAGGCCACTGTCTGCATTTCAATTCGTCATGCGGCACAAGAGATTGCGGATCGCTTCAGTGTCAAAACCGTTTGCCGGCTTCCTCTGAACGGATCGTCGCACCCCAGTCCCAGCCGTCCTCCGCTCGCCCAGGCCTCGAACTCCTGACGAGGCCTGATTTGCCCGAGCTTACGAACAGCTAAGCCAACTGGTATAATGAGTCAATCACTAATTCAGATGATCTGTACCCGGCCTTTCCTTCTCCCGCAAAGGGAAAGCATCTCAGCCTCAGGTGATGCGCTGAATGCTCGCTGCAATCTCTTCCGGCTCGAAGACCCGCTTCCAGTCGTCACGCATCAAGACCGGCTTGCCGAACTCGATGGCCTTGTTGCAGGCGTCGGAGAACACACCCTTCGTCTCGCCGAAGATGACGGCGCCGAGCACGTTCATGTGGCCAAGCAGGAAGTCGAGTGCGGCCTGCTGGTCGACCCCGCGCGCGACGACCTCGTCGACCGCTTCCTTCATGACGACCAGCAGCGAGGCGCAGACGGTCTCCGAAAGGCCCGGCTCGAGCAGCGCCATCTGGTCGACCGTGACGCGATGCGATCGCATGACAGGGGCCCAGATGATCTTGGCGATCGCTTCGCCCTTGGCGAAATCTTCCTCCGGTCCCTGCATCAGCGCGCTGACCATATGCTGCTTGGCCTTGACGCCGCCGAAATAGTCCTTCTTGGCCGCCATATCGGTCTCGTCGTTGAAGATCGGCGGATGGCAGGGATGGGTGACGAAATAGGTCAGGTCCGGCCGCTTGGGCAGATGGCCGGCGAAAGGTGCTGCGGCGTCCAGCACGACGACCATGGTGCCGGCAGCAAGCTTGCCCTCGATGCTGGCCGCCACCTTGCCGATATGGGTGTCGGGAACCGCCAGGATGACCACCTCGGCGCCATCCAGGGCTTCGTCGGCGCTGACAGCGTCAATGCCCAACCCCGTCTTTAGCCGCTCGCGGCCGACGTCGCTGACCTCGACATGGCGGATCGTGTAGTGAGAGCCGCGAAAATTGGTCGACAGGCGGTAGCCCATTTTGCCGCCGGCACCAAACAGCGCAATCGTTGTCATCTTTGCCATACTCCTGATCTCGAACGATGGCTCTGCCAATCGTCATCTTAGTAGCTGGTATAATCACCCTACCAAGCTTTGGCAACTGCATAGGAATCGGATGCGGCCCGCTCCCTCAGTGTCGTAGGTTGTTAGCATCACCCACCGCATCGACGGACGATCGCGTCGCTTTAACGTGTCCGCGTGCCGGCGAGGCGAGCACCAGGATGTCACGCAGAACCGGCCGTCATCAAAATGCCGGCTGTCAGAGATGAGCTACTCTGAATGAGACGCAATACCGCGCCCTTGCTGCGGATAAGGACAGCTGGACTCTCGGTTATCCGCTGATGCCGCTTTCGAAAGTCAATGGAGCCGGATCATCAGCGTCCGGGAAACATTGCCTTCAAGCCTTCGCGCGACGCCTTGGCGACGCCGCGTTCCGTTATCAATCCGGTGACCAGCCGTGCCGGCGTCACGTCGAAGGCCGGGTTCGCCGCGGGTGTCGTTTCCGGCGAGATGCGGACCTGCGCAACCTCGCCATTCGAGGTCTTGCCCCAGACCAGCGAAACCTCGTCGCTGGAGCGCTGTTCGATCGGGATTTCGGCCAGCCCGTCACCCACCGTCCAGTCGATGGTCGGCGAAGGCAGCGCGACATAGAACGGCACGTCGTTGTCGGCAGCGGCCAGCGCCTTCAAATAGGTGCCGATCTTGTTGCAGACATCGCCGTCGGCGGTGGTGCGGTCCGTGCCAACGATGACCATGTCGATCTGGCCGCGCTGCATCAGATGGCCGCCGGCATTGTCGACGATCAGCGTATGCGGCACGCCATGGCCGGCCATCTCCCATGCGGTCAGCTGAGCGCCCTGGTTACGCGGGCGTGTTTCGTCGACATAGACGTGAACGGGAATGCCCGCTTCCGTTGCCAAATAGATCGGCGCCGTGGCGGTGCCGTAGTCGACGGTGGCCAGCCAGCCGGCATTGCAATGGGTCAGGATGTTGACCGGTTCTCCCGGCCGCTTGCGCACCGCGATTTCCTTGATGATTTCAAGGCCATTAACGCCGATGGCCCGATTGAGGCCGACATCCTCGTCGGCGATTTCTCCGGCGCGCCGGTAAGCAGCCTCGGCGCGTTGTCCAGATGGAAGCGGCCGCAGGAAACCTCGCATCTCATCGAGCGCCCAACGCAGATTGATCGCGGTCGGGCGCGTTTCGTGCAAGACCTCCCAGATGCCGTCGAGTGCTGCATCGGATGGATCGTCGGCCATCTGCATGGCGACGCCATAAGCGGCGGTGACGCCGATCAGTGGCGCGCCGCGTACCCACATGTCGCGGATCGCCGTCGCGATGCCGGCAACCGTGCCGACTTTTTCCACGCGGAAATCATGCGGCAGCCAGCGCTGATCGATGATGTCCACCGAACGGCCGTCGTCGCTCAGCCAGATGGTGCGATAGTGACGGTCGCCGACGTTCAAATTCTGTTCTCCCGTTCGATCAGCGCGGCCAATTTGTTGACCTCGTCGATGCTGTGAATCTGGCGCCGGTTGACGGCGATCTGACGGCCGAATTTCAGCGCCTTCGCCTCACATGTGGCGCGCAGATCCTCGTCGGCAATGGTCTCGAAATCAGCGTTGTGCGCGAGGCCGAGAATGCGCCGGTGGATCTCGATCCCGGCAAAGCCCAGCAGGTCGTCCCAGATCGAATGCAGCACATGGTCGAGCGCCTGCTCGGCGCCAAGTCGGTCGCCCTGATCCTCGAACAGGCTCTTCTGGTAGAGCATGCCGGTGCGTTCGGTTCGCCAAAGATGCGCAAACTCGGTGCGGAACACCGACCATGTCTCGACGGTCACATCGAGCAAATAGCCGCGCATGGCGTCGCGCTTTTCCTTCTGTTCGTGACCGCGCTGCGAAAAGAACGCCATCCAGAAATTGGCGAGCAGCATGCCGACATCGAAGGCCATCGGCCCGTAGAAGGCGAATTCGGGGTCGATCATCCGCGTTTCTGAGTCGGTGACCATGATCGAGCCGGAATGCAGGTCGCCGTGCAGCAACGCCTCAGCATTGGCCGCGAAAAGATGCTTCAGCCGTTGCGCCTCGACCTTGAGATCGCGGTCGGCGCGCAGCTCTGCGACGATGCCGTCGAGCTGCGGGCTCGTATGCCGGTTCATCTTGGCGTCGAAATACGGGTCTGAGAAAACCAGGTTCTCGGTAATGTCGCAGAGCTCGACATTGTCGGCGAACAGCGCCAGATCCGCCTTGCGATCCTTGGTTACCATATGCAGGTCGGAGCCGCGAAACAGGGTGCGGGCCATGAACAGGCCGATATCCCTGGCGATGTTCGGCAGCTGGCGGCCCTCGATCAGCGCCCGCCGCAAGATGATGTGCGGCGACAGATATTCCATGATGATCAGCGCCTGGCCCTCGTCGAAGTGATGGATCGCCGGCACCGAGCCTGGCGCTCTCGCCTCTTGCCGCGTCAGCGCGTGATATTCGAAGAAGGAGCGCTTCAACGGCAGCGGCCAGCTGTCGCCGACCAGGCGAACATAGGGCAGGGCCTGCTTGACGACGGCAGCACCCGTGGCGCCCTCGACGATGAAGACCAGGTTCAGATTGCCGTCGCCGACCTCGCGGACCTTCCAGCGGGCCGTGTCCTTGCCGATATGCGAACACAGCGCCTCGTTGGCGCCAAGGCGTGCCGCCAATGTCTCGACGGACAGTGCTTCGAACGGCGATTTCCCAGTCATCCTCACCCTCCCGCTTATGTGCTCCCATCATAATGGAGCCATGGCGGTCGGGCCAAGCTAGGAAGCTCTCTGGCAATTGTCAATCGTGTTGACAATTGACGGAACAGTCCCTAGCGTCATGGTCAGGGAGGAACGAATGGGCAATGATGCCGTGTTCCGCGTCGACGGGCTGAGGAAGTCCTTCGGCCATATCGAGGTGCTTGGCGGCGTCTCGCTCGATTTGCATGCCGGCGAAGTAACCGTGCTGATGGGCGCCAACGGCGCCGGCAAATCCACCCTGGTCAAAATCGTCAGCGGCATCTACGAGCGCGGCGGCGGCGCGATGAGCCTCGCCGGCCACGACTTCGCACCGGAGGACTTCGCGCCAAAAACGCCGGCGGAGGCGATCCGCGCCGGCGTCGTCACCGTTCATCAAAACATCAATGACGGTGTCGTCGCCGACCTCGACGTCGCCACCAATTTGACGCTCGACAGGCTGAGCGGCAGCGGCGCGCCGACCCTGTTCAATCCGGGCCGGGTGCGTCGCGAGGCAAAAGCGGTTGCCGACCGCATGGGGCTGGCCATCGACCTGAAGGCCCGGATCAGCGATCTCTCGCTGGCCGACCGCCAGATGGTGGCGATTGCCCGCGCCATGGCGCATCAGCCGAAGGTCCTGATCCTCGATGAGCCGACCTCCTCTTTGTCCAGCGCCGAAGCCGACCGGCTGTTCGCGCTGGTCGACAGGCTACGCGAGCAGGGCGTCGCGATCCTATACATCTCGCACCGCATGTCCGACATCAGGCGGCTTGCCGACCGGATCGTCTCGATGCGAGACGGCGTCATCTCAGGTGTTTTCGACCGCAAGCCGCTCGATTATGAAGGCGCCGTCAACGCCATGCTTGGCCGCAAGATCCACCTCGACCGGATCGTCGCCAGGAATTCGGCCAAGCCTGTCCTGACGATCGACGGGTTGCGCATTGCAGAAGGCTCCATGCCGATCTCGCTGACGCTCGGCGACGGCGAAGTCGTTGCCATCACCGGCCTCGTCGGCGTCGGCAAGACCGCGCTCGCGGAGACGCTGTTTGGCGTCCGCAAGCCGCTCACCGGGACCATGACGTTGAACGGAAAACCCTATGCTCCGGGTTCGACAGGCGAGGCGATCGCCGCCGGCGTGTTTCTCGTCGCCAAGGACCGGAGCGAAAACGGGATCGTCGGCGACTTCAACATCCAGGAAAATATCAGCCTGCCGTTCCACCGGCGGATGTCGCGTATGGGCGTTCTCAAGCGCCGCATCGAGCGCGCCACCGCCCGCCAGCAGATTCGGGAACTGGGCATCGTCTGCCGCTCGGAGAAGGACGAAATGTCAGCCCTTTCCGGCGGCAACCAGCAGAAGGTGATGGTCGCCCGCTGGATCTCGCAGGCGGCAAAGCTGTTCATTCTGGACGAGCCGTTTCAGGGCGTCGACATTTCGGCCAGGCGCGACATCGCCGCCAAGCTGCGGGCGAGCGCGAACGGCCGTGCGACGCTGCTGTTCGTCACTGAACTCGACGAGGCGCTGGAGACCGCCGACCGCATCCTGGTGATGTCGGAGCAGACAATCGTTGGCGAACACCGCAACGCCGACATCGACCTCGAGCGCTTGTTGGCCGAAGTGGCGGGCAGGCCGTTGCACAGCGCAGCGTGAGGGCGGGCAGATAATGGGACGTGGAATGGAGAGGGCATGGGTTCGGGTTTGGTAAGGATGGCAGCGCGCGACCATGCCATCCGCTATGGCTTCATCGTTCTGCTGTTCGGGTTGATTGCATATTTCGCCATCGCCGCCGATGGCTTCGTCTCGCCGCAGAGCGCCGTCTTCATCTTCCAGTCGGTCGCCATCACCGGCGTGCTGGCGCTCGGCGTCACCGCCACCCTCGTCGTCGGCGGCTTCGACCTGTCGATCGGCTCCGTCGCCACCAGCGCCATGATGGCAGCCGCCTATGTCATGGTGGTGCTGGAGCAGAACGCCGTCGTCGCGGTTGTCGCCTGTCTCTTGATCGGTGCCGTTGTCGGCCTCATCAATGGCTGGCTGATCGTCTATATGCGCGTACCGGACCTTCTGGCGACGCTCGGCATGATGTTCCTGCTCGTCGGCCTGCAGCGCATTCCGACCGAGGGCCGCTCGATCGCCACCGGCATGACGATGCCCGATGGCGCGGTCGCCAATGGCACGTTCGGCGCTGGTTTCCTGGCGCTTGGCCGCCACCGCTTCGATTTCTTCATCCCCAACCTCATCCCGGTTTCGGTAGTCGTCTTGCTCGTGCTTGCGGTGCTGATCTGGTTTTTTCTCGAATACACCCGTTTCGGACGCATGATGTATGCGGTCGGCAGCAACGAACGGGCTGCCGAACTGGCCGGCGCGCCTGTCAAGGCATACAAAATCTGGGCCTACGTTATTTCAGGGGTTTTTGCCTCGATCGGCGGCATTTTGCTCGCTGCCCGGCTTGGACGCGGCGACATCGCCTCAGGTAATAATCTCCTGCTCGACGCTGTCGCCGCGGCGCTCATCGGCTATGCGGTCCTCGGGGCCGCCAAGCCGAACGCCTTCGGCACGGCCGTCGGTGCGGTGTTTGTCGGCGTGCTGCTGCAGGGCCTGACGATGATGAACGCGCCCTACTACACGCAGGATTTCATCAAGGGCGGGGTTCTTGTGGTTGCCCTAGTCTTCACCTTCGCCCTTTCCGGCAGGGGCAAAAGGTAGGGTTCGGCAGATAGGATTTCGACCGGCTGAAATTTGAGTTCAACAAGTGGAGGAGACAACATGAAGATCACGAGAAGACTTTTGGGGAAGGCAGCACTCGGGCTTGCCGGCGCCGCGCTGCTGATGCAGGTCCCGGCGATGGCGCAGGACCGGCCGGCGCCGTTCGACAAGCCCGGCGCCGTCAAGATCGCGCTGGTCCGCTATCTCTCGACCGGTGACTTCTTCCAGGCCTATCTGTCCGGTGTCGAAGCACAGGTCAAGGCGCTCGGCGTCGATCTACGCGTCCTCGACAGCCGCCAGGACGCCGCCCTTCAGGCGGATATGGTCGACCAGGCCATTGCGCTTGGCGTCCAGGGTATCATCATCCAGCACGGCTTGACGGAATCGATGAAGGAAGCCGCCCAGCGCGCGGTCGACGCCGGCATCAAGGTCGTAGCGTTCGACGTCAACGTCGAAAACCCCAAGATCCCGCAGATCGAACAGTCCGACCGCGACCTCGCACGCCTCGCGCTCGAACAGGCGATCAAGGACAATGGCGAGAGCTGGAAGGCCGGCTATGTATATGTCGCCGGCATCGCGCCGCTCGACCGCCGCAACGAGACCTGGGTTGACTTCAAGAAGAAATATGCGGGGATCAACGAGGCGGCGATGTTCGGCACGCTCGACAATCCGATCGCCAATTCCGTCGCCAACCAGGCCCGCTCGGTGTTGTCGGCCAACCCCGACATCAAGGTGATGTTCGCGCCCTATGATGAATTCGCCAAGGGCGTGAAGATCGCCGTCGACGAGGCGGGGTTCAACAAGGACATCAAGATCTATTCGGCCGATATATCGACCTCCGACATCGCCGCGATGCGCGAGCCCGACAGCGCCTGGGCGGCAACCGCCGCCACCAATCCGGCCGTCGTCGGCCAGGTTTCGGTGCGCGCGCTGGCGCAGCTTTTGGCCGGCGAAGACCCCGGCCACAACGTCATCGTGCCGCCGACGCTGATCACCCAAAAGGATCTGATCGACAAGGACATCAAGAACATGGAAGACCTTTCGGCCAAGCTGCCGCAGTTCGCCCATGCCGATGTCGCGATGCCGGCCTGGATGCCGAACCCGAACGCCAAGTAGCTTTTTATCGCAGGCAAAAGGAAAGAGCGGCTTGCGGGCCGCTCTTTTGCGTCTGGACTGTTCTTGAGCCTACCGCAGCGCCGCAGCGATGTTGCCGCCGTCGACCGTCGTGACACTGGCGGTGGTCCGCTCGGCCAGCGCCTGATGCAGGAAAGCCTGGGCCACGTCTTCGGCCGTCCCTTCCTGACCAAGCAGATTGCCCGCCATATATTCCTTTTCCGACACGCCGCGCGCGCCCGAACGGCTGGCGATCATGGCGTCGGTAAGCAATCCGGAACGGATGCGATCGGCGTTGACGGCATTCGAGCGGATGCCATGGGCGCCATAGTCGAGGGCATACTGCCTGGACAGGAACAGCGTCGCCGCCTTCGGGATGCCATAGGCGCCGAACTTCGGACCCGGATTGATCGCCTGCTTGGAGGTGTTGAAAAGGAGCACGCCGCCGGTGCCCTGTTCGAGCATGATCCGCACCGCGTTCTGCGCCGCCGACTGGTGGGCGAAGAAATTCAGCTCGAAGCTCTTGCGCAAAGTGGCGTCGTCGAGTTCGCCGATCCGGCCTTCCCAGGCAGCCCCCGCATTCGAGACGAGAATGTCGAGGCCGCCGAAGACGGCCACCGCCTTGTCGAATGCCGCGCGCATCTGCGTCGGATCGGTGATGTCGGCGCCGATGCCGATCGAACTGTTGCCGGCTTTCTTCGCCGCTTCCGCCGCCCTTGACGCATCGAGATCGACGACGACGGCATGGGCGCCGTTGTCGGCGAACAGCTTTGCCGTGGCGGCGCCGATTGCGCCGGCGCCGCCGGTGACCAGCACAACCTGGCCGGTCAGCGGCTTCGGCTTTTTGGAGGCGAGCTTGGCCTGTTCCAGCGACCAGTATTCGAGCGGGAACAGGTCGGCTTTGGACAGCGGGCGGAAATCGCCGACCGCTTCGGCCCCGCGCACCGCCTCGATCCACATTTCACCGACGTCGGAGGCAATCTTCGCATCCTTAAGCGTTCGGCCATGGCCGAACATGCCGAGGCCCGGCACCAGCGTCAGCCGCGGCATCTGGTCGAGCATCGTGCGCTTCACATCATCGAGCGCGTCGTTGGTTTCGAAGTAGGCGCGATAGTCCCTGGCGAATTTCTCGACATGTTGGCGGATGACGGATTTGTAGTCGCCGATCTTGTCTGCGTCGGGCGCCGGCAGCGCCATCGGCCCGGTCTTGATGCGGATCGAAAGGTCGGGCGTCGATACGCCGCGCCCGGCATAATCGGCAATCCTGGCCGAATTGATGAAATCGACGATCGCCTCCGAGGTGCGGAAATCGCTGATCATGCGGTCGAAGCGGCCTTCGCCGCGCGCTACTGCCACTGAGCCGCGCAGCATCGGCGCAATGTCCGCAGGCTTGGCCAGCTTGGCCGGCAAGGCGGCTTTTTCGGCAAGCGGCTTGCCGTGGCTGGCGATGAACTCCTCGGCGGCGTTCACATAGTGGATCATCCGGTCGTAGGCCTGTTTGGCATCATCGCCGAACGTGAAAATGCCATGCTTGTCGAGGATCAGGCCTTCGACCGCCGGGTCGGCGTCGAAGACATCGGCAGCCGCCTTCGCCAGGTCGAAGCCCGGCATGATGTAAGGCACGAACCCCATCTTGCTGCCGAAGACTTTCTTGCTCAGGGCCTCGCTATCATCCTGGTCGACGATGGCCAGAACGGCGGTCGAGTGCGTATGGTCGACGAATTTATGCGGCAGGAAGGCGTGTAGCAGCGTCTCGACCGAGGGGTTCGGCGAAGACGGGTCGATGAGGTTCACTCGCTGCAGGGCGACCATATCCTCGTCGGAGAGTTTCTTGAGCGACCGCGCCTTGAGCAGGGGGCCGAGCTTGACCGCCGGCAGGCCCTGCGGCTCGATGACGCCCATGTCCCAGCCGCTGCCCTTGACGCAGAGTACGTCCCATTCGTCGCCGACGAGGTCGGTGGCCCTTGTCTTGCAGGATGTGTTGCCGCCGCCATGCAGGACAAGCCGCG
Source organism: Mesorhizobium sp. M5C.F.Cr.IN.023.01.1.1 (assembly GCF_003997585.1). Classification (NCBI taxonomy): domain Bacteria; kingdom Pseudomonadati; phylum Pseudomonadota; class Alphaproteobacteria; order Hyphomicrobiales; family Phyllobacteriaceae; genus Mesorhizobium; species Mesorhizobium sp. M5C.F.Cr.IN.023.01.1.1. Next base: position 26,491 of record NZ_RZSU01000037.1, read on the forward strand.
GTTCGCCGCCCAGTAGCCTTGTCGTATAGACGCGCAGCGCCAGGTCGCGGGCGACACCCTTTGTTGCATAGTCGGCAACCAGCTTCTCCGCGTCGCCGTCATTCCACAGGTTCTTCATGTTCGCTTCGTCCGATTTGCTCTCGTTGTGAAACAGGAATGCCGCGACGCCTTGATGACAATTAGTCCGCGGCTGGAATTGTGTTCTCTAGGCGACCTTTTCCGCCGCCGGTCCGGCATGATCGAGCAGCCGTCGCGCCATCCGGGCGCCGACCACCAGATGCGTGCACAGCCCACCTACGATCGCCGCCACCAGCGGTTCGAATTTGCTGTCCTCCTGCACCACCACGAGGCGCTTTTCAATTTTGCGCAGCGATGACAGCTCCGCCGAAATGATCCGCCGGTTGTAGCTGCAGTCGAGCGCTTTGCCTTGCGCGTCGATGATCTGCCCGGCGATGACGCCGGCAGCCCCGGCACGGCGCAGCACCTCCATTTCGCTCGCAGTCAGCGCGCCGCATTTGACAACATGGCTGTCGGCGTCGACGGTGCCGACCGAGTAAAGCGCCAGGTTGCACGCACTGATGCCCGACAACTGCTCGCGGATCACCGGCTCGGCGCGCAGGCCGCGTGCCAGTTCCTCTGTCGTCAGCACCAGCGGTGCGTAGAAATTGAGCCCCTTGGCGTTGAGCCGGCGTGCGATTTCCATGGTGCATTGGTCGGGCCGGTAGGAATAGGGGGCTCCCAGATTGCCGCAGAGCTGCACCACCGTGACATCCTGCAGATCGGCATAGGACATGATGTCGGCGATCGTATAGATGGTCCTTCCCCACGCGACGCCGATGCGGTCGCCCTTCTTGATCAGTTCGAGAAAGACGCTGGCGGCCAGCACCGCGATGTCGGTCGACGGATCGGCGACATGGCCGTTTTCCGGCGCGATCCAGACGGCATCGAGCTTCAATGCGTCTTCGAGCTTGCGCGCCATGACATCGTCGGTGAAAAGCTGGGTCGAGGTCGAGATGTTGACGATGCCGGTCTCGCGCGCCTTGCGCAGATACATGGCGACCGAGGCTCGGGAAATCTTGAGCTGGCTGGCCACCTGGTCCTGACGCAGGCCATGGGCATAGTAGAGCCAGGCGGCCTTGTGGATAAGCTGTTCTGCCGGTCGGATCGCCATGCCATCTCCTAGTTGACATTATTCATGGCTCTCGACAAAAGTCAAACCGAGCAAGGGTAAACGATGCCCTTTCGCTCGCTGAATCTAGAACTTCATTGTGCCAAATGCGCTCTATCGTGGCATCGTTGATGGTGACGCGTCGGAGGCCTGTGGTTAGAAGGTTCGAGAAAGATATTGGGGAGGACGGGATGGGCAATCCCTACGAACAGGATCTCGACAGGAATCCAGCCAACCACCAGCCGCTGACGCCGCTCAGTTATCTGGAGCGGGCGGCAAAGACCTTTCCCGACCATGTCGCCGTCATCCATGGTCGCCAGCGCACGACCTATCGTGATTTCTGGCGGCGGTCGCTGAAGCTTGCCTCGGCGCTGCAGAGGCGCGGCGTCGGCAAGGGCGACACCGTCACCGTGATGCTGTCCAACACGCCGCCGATGTTGGAAGCGCATTTCGGCGTGCCGATGACCAAGGCGGTGCTGCATTCGCTCAACACCCGCCTTGACGCCGCGGTCATCGCCTTCCAGCTCGACCATGCCGAAACCAAGGTGCTTGTCGTCGATCGCGAATTCGCAAATGTCGTCAGCGAGGCGCTGGCGCTGGCTAAGGTAAAACCGCTGGTCATCGACTACGACGATCCCGAATACGCCGCCGACGCCCCTTACCCCAAGGGCGAGCGGATCGGCACGCTCGACTACGAGAACTTCGTCGCGGGCGGCGACGAGGATTTCGCCTGGTCTATGCCCGACGACGAATGGGACGCGATCTCGCTCAACTACACGTCCGGCACCACAGGCAATCCGAAGGGCGTCGTCTATCACCATCGCGGTGCGGCACTGATGGCCTACGCCAACACCATCCATGCCGGCATGGGCAAGCACGCGGTCTACCTGTGGACGCTGCCGATGTTCCACTGCAATGGCTGGTGCTTTCCGTGGACGCTGGCCGTACAGGCCGGCACCCATGTCTGCCTGCGCTGGGTGCGGCCGAAGCCGATCTACGACGCCATCGCCGATCACGGCGTCACTCATCTGTGCGGCGCGCCGGTCGTCATGTCGGTGCTGATCAATGCCAGGGACGAGGACAAGCGGCAATTTCCGCAGACGGTCACCTTCAGCACGGCCGCAGCACCGCCGCCGGAAGCGGTGCTGTCGGGCATGGCCGATGCGGGCTTTGCGGTCATCCACCTCTATGGCCTGACCGAGACCTATGGCCCGGCCGTCGTCAACGATTGGCATGGTGAATGGGATGGGCTGGAGAAGGGTCTCAGGGCGGCGACGAAGGCCAGGCAAGGCGTGCGCTATGCTGCGCTCGAGGATCTGACGGTGATGGACCCCGAGACGATGGAGGAGACGCCGGCTGACGGCGAGACGATCGGCGAGGTCATGTTCCGCGGCAACATCGTCATGAAGGGCTATCTGAAGAACCGCAAGGCGAGCGACGAGGCCTTCGCCGGCGGCTGGTTCCACTCGGGCGACCTCGGCGTCAGGCATCCCGACGGCTACATCCAGCTCAAGGACCGCTCCAAGGACATCATCATTTCCGGCGGCGAGAACATCTCATCGATCGAGGTCGAGGAGGCGCTTTACAAGCATCCCGCCGTCGCCTCCTGCGGCGTCGTCGCCAGGCCCGATGACAAATGGGGCGAGGTGCCGGTCGCCTATGTCGAGCTGAAGCCGGGCAGGGCGGCGACCGAAGCCGAGATCATCGATCACTGCCGCGTGCTGCTCGCCCGATTCAAGGTGCCGAAAGCGGTGATCTTCGCCGAAATCCCGAAGACCTCGACCGGCAAGATCCAGAAGTTCAGGCTGAGGGAGATGGCGAAGGGGTAGGCAGGTCAGGACCATAATCCGTGTCAGATCATTGTTGGCCCAGCTAAGCCAACATGAACGGAGCAAAATAGATCCCTCAGTGTCGGATCGAGTGCCTCCCGATCGTCCTCGATACAGAACCAAGCCGACGGAAGAAGATCTAGCAGGAGGAGCATTCCGATGGAGAACACCGCGGTCAGCAAAGCGGGGCGAATTCTCGCTCTGATCGGGGTCATACTGCCGCTTCTCATGATCGGCGGGATGAAGTTCACGGCTGTTGAGATCGAGGCGTTGAGGCCGCTGATCGGCGGCACGCCTTGGCTCGCCTGGATGTATCCGGTATTCGGTGAAGCTGGTGCCTCTTATGTGCTTGGCGTCGTCGAGATCGCGACCGCGCTTCTGCTGATTGCCTCTCCCTGGTCGACGCGCGCCGGTGTGGCCGGTGGGGCATTGGCCGCGCTGATTTTCCTGGTCACCTGTTCGATCATGGTTGCCCTGCCGATCTGGGAGCCTGCGCTCGGCTTTCCCGCGCTCGGTCCCGCCGGTCAGTTCCTGATCAAGGACATTGCGCTGCTCGGCATCGCGCTTGTCATACTGGGCGAAAGCCTGAACAGACTAAACAGATCGGCTACCTAAGCGGATCCAAGTCGAAGGCGAGTGGCAGAATCACGTCATCAGCGCAAATGGCGGGCTACTGCGAATTTGTGGGACGGGCACAGGTTCGCCGCGGCCACCGGACTACACATTCGACTAGATCGAAAACGCTCCGCTCGCCACCACGATGCCGCGTCCGGAAACGCTCACTGAGCCGGCATCTACACCTACCTCAATGATGCTGGTACGTCCGAGAGTAGTGCCTTGCTCGACCTTGATTACGCCGGGCTGTGCAAGACCGTGTGCAACGAGATGTGCGGCGAGCGGACCAGCCGCCGTTCCGGTTGCCGGATCTTCGGAAATGCCGACGGTCGGGTTGAAAAAGCGTGCATACGCTGTGGTTCCGGGCTGCAGCGGATCGAGTGAGAAGACGTAGCAGCCTTCCCCGCCGACCTCGTTGAGCAGGTCGAAAAGTTGTTTGGCATCAGGCGAAATCCGGTCGACGGCTTGGCGATCGCGGATTGGCACCAGGAGATGGGCAGCCCCAGTCGAGACCACCTGGCAAGGCACAACGTCCGCCGCTATTTCTTCAGCATTAAGGCCGAGTGCCGTGGCAAGAGCGCCAAGGTTTGAGAGCTGCCGGCCGGCCACTGGGGCTTCTTGCCGCATAATGATCTTTTCGAGTTTCCCCTGGCTTTGCCAGATGGCCAATGGATACACCAAGTCGCCGATCTGTTGATGAAACCGTGTAGGGCCATCGCCCAGCTCGAGCCGCCCCGCTGCAGCGAGCCACCACCAAGCCCCTAGCGTGTTGTGTCCGCCTGCACCGAAAACCTCTACGCCTTTCGGCGTGAAAGAGCGCAATTTCCAATCGGCGTCCGGCCGGGTCGCCGGCAGGACAAAGGTGGTCTCGGACTGGTTGAACTCACGTGCAATGTTCTGCATGAGCTCGAGCGCCAACTCGCCACCGCCGTCCACAACCGCAAGCGAATTGCCCGTCAGCGGCGCCACCGCGAAGACATCGACGAAATGAAATGGAATTGTTCTGCTCATGGTTTCCTCCGGTGACCGCGGCCGTTTGCGTTGCTCGGCTGAATGTTTGGAAGGTCGCCAATGTCCCGCATTGCAGAACAATCTCTAATGCATGTCGCGCAAAGTGTGCAGCGGTTTTGCGATAGCGACATGCACAAAACAACAACCTAAAGCGCGTCGCGTGAGGCCGGTCAAATGCGACGCGCTTTAGCGAAGATGCGAGAGCACGTTGAGCAACTTGCCGGTCGGGTCGGCAATGAAGAAACGTCTTACGCCCCACGGTTCGTCGATCAAATCATAGACCACTCTGCAACCGATCTCGTTTGCGCGAAGATACACCTCGTCGACATTGTCGACCTCGATCGACAGATCGGGTACGGGGGTGCCTGAGCCGCCCTCGCTGGCGATGCTGATCTGGGGGATGGTTGTTTCCCCGGATGCCAGCGTTACCAGCCACCCGTGGTCCATGACGGCATCGAGCCCGAACAAGTCGGTATAAAACTTCCGGACATCCGGAATGCTGGCGGTTGCGACATTCGAGACGATGCGCAGGACGGTCATCTGATACTCTCCTTCCGCGGCATTGGATGACAATACATTAGCCGAGCGGGCTTAGCGCGGATAGCGGGGTGCCTGTGCACGGCCCGCTGCAGGCTTCATTAACGCTGTTCACGCCCAGGTTGTGTCGACAGGTGTCACCGGTCGCCCAGACAGGTAACATCACCTGTTGACACGCGGTCCATTTCGAATTACGAGTGACGAAATTCAAAATTCGTCACTCGTAATGAGCTAATGATAAATGATGCATGACACCCTCGACACGACGGCTGACCTGGTCCGGCAGGAGAATATCGCGCGCATCCTCGATTGCGCTGAGCGACTGTTCCGCCACTACGGCTACGGCAAGACCAATGTCGCCGACATAGCGCGTGAACTCGGCATGTCGACGGCCAACATCTACCGTTTCTTCGCCTCCAAGGTTGAGATCCACCAGGCCGTTTGCGGCCGTATGCTCGCTACCTGCTACCAGTTGACCTACGACGCCTGCCATAGTCCCGGAACGGCCAGCGAAAGGCTTCGCCGCTACGTGCAAACGCATTATCAGTGGACCCGTGACACCATGCTCGACCAGGAGAAGGTGCACGAAATGGTGGTCGTTGCCATCGAACGCGATTGGCACGTCATCGAGAGGCATATCGACAGGATCCGCGGCTTGGTGGCGGAGGTGATCAGCGAGGGAATCGCAACCGGCGAGTTTGCCGACCAGGACCCGGAAGTCGCTTCGCGGTGTTTCGCCGCCGCTATCATCACCCTCTGTCACCCGCAAATGGTCGCCCAGTGCCTTGCCAAGAAGAATCGGGCGATGCCGGACGAGCTTATCGAGTTTGCCATCAGGGCTTTGAAGAATTGACCGGCGGCGTCCGCAGGGCGTCGACAATCCATCTCCAGTTCGGGAGTACCGCAAGTGCCTTTGTCCAAATCCATCATGAACAGGCTGCCGGCTATTGGACCGGCTCTGGTCGTCGTCGCGGCGCTTGGGCTCGCCGGTTGCTCGCAAGAAAAAGTGGAAGTCAAGGACATCGTCCGGCCGGTCAAGGTGGTCGAGATCGCCAAGGCGAACGATACCCGTGAGCTCTCCTACTCCGGATCGGTGCGCGCACGCACCGAGATGAATCTCGGGTTCCGTATCAACGGCAAGATCACCGAGCGCCTGGTCGACATCGGTCAGCGCGTGAAGCCGGGCGACGTTCTGGCCCGCATCGATCCGGCCGACTACGACCTTTCGGTCAAGAGTGCCGAGGCCAGCCTCGAGGCCGCCGAGCGGCAGGTCGAGACAACGGGCCTTGCCCGCCGTCGTGCCGAACAGCTGTTTGCCAAGACCTTCGCGTCGAAATCGCAGCTCGAACAGGCGACGCTCAGCTACGATCAGGCGGTCGCCACCCGGAATTCCGCGCGCTCATCGCTTGACCAGGCGAAGAACCAGGTCCTCTACACCGACCTCAAGGCGGACAGGAACGGTATCGTCACATCAGTCACCGCCGATGTCGGTCAGGTGGTCGGCTCCGGCACGCCGGTTGTGACCGTTGCCGTCGATGGCGAAAAGGAAGTGCTGATCGCCGTTCCGGAAATGGATATCGCCCAGTTCAAGCCGGGCAAGAACGTCAAGGCAAGCTTCTGGTCCGACGATGCGCTGACGCTCGACGGCAAGGTCCGTGAAGTCGCCGGCAGCGCCGATCAGCAATCGCGTACCTTTGCCGTTCGCGTCAGCCTGCCCAACGATCCGCGCGTGCTTCTCGGCATGACCGCGAACATCGAGGCTTCGGCGGCCAACAACAGCCCGCAGAGCGTATCGATCCCGTTAAGCGCGCTGGCGCAAAAGGAAGGCCAGCAGATCGTCTGGACCGTGGACCGCAACGGCGAGACCGTCCATGCGCGTCCGATCAAGGTAGCCGAATTCACCGCCGACGGCGTGCATGTTGCCGAAGGATTGAACCCCGGCGACGTCGTCGTTGCGGCGGGCACGCAATTCATGACCGAGAATCTGAAGGTCAAGCTGACCGGCGATGCGGTGCAGCAGTCCGCATCGGCGGACGACGATGGCGACGCCGCCAAGCGCGTGCGCTGACGGCCAAGAATAAAACGGCTTTTCCTCGCATCGGCGCAAGCCGTGAGGTCAAGCGGTTCATGGTTTCCGGGCGGCAGGTGCCCGATTGTCGAGACGTCAGGTCGATGTAACCCCCCACATCGATCCCCGCGTCCCACCGCGATGAGTGTCTCTCCGCTCGGAAAGCCTCGCCGCCCGGAAGCCAGCGTTAGAAGCTCCGTGGGCATGCCATGTGCGTGCGCTGACGATCAGACAAATGGACTGGCGCTATGACCACCGATACCAATGAGAAGCGGCCCTTCAATCTTTCGCGCTGGGCAATCGGGCACCCGAGCATTGCGCGGTTCCTGTTCGGCCTGATCATCGTTGCCGGTGCGCTCGGCCTGATGCGCATGGGCCAGAAGGAAGACCCGGACTTCACTTTCCGCGTCATGGTCGTCCAGGCTGTCTGGCCGGGGGCCTCGATCCAGGAGATGGAGGACCAGGTCGTCAACAAGATCGAGCGCAAGCTGCAGGAAACGCCGCATCTCGATTTCGTCCGTTCCTACACGCGCGCCGGCAGCGCCATCATCACCTTGCAGGTGGAAGGCGACACCAACCCCACGCAGGTCGCGGATGCCTTTTACCAGGTACGCAAGAAGGTCGGCGATATCGCCAATGAGCTGCCTCAAGGGCTGCTTGGGCCCTACTTCAACGATGAGTTCGGCGACACTTTCATCACCCTGCATTCGATCAGCGGCGACGGCTACAGCTATCCCGAGCTGAAGAAACTAGCCATCCAGGCGCGTGACATGCTGCTGACGACGCCCGGCGTCGAGAAGGCCGTGATCATCGGCGACCAGCCGGAAAAACTCTACATCGACGTTTCGTCCAAGGCGCTTGCCGAGCGTGGCCTGACGCTCACCGATCTGCAGAACGCGATCAAGGGCCAGAACAATGTCGATCCGGCAGGCTCGGTCGATACCGGCCAGCGTTCGGTGCGCATCTCGGTCGAAGGCAGTGTGACGGAGGCGGCCGACATCCGCGAACTTCGCCTGCGCGCCGGCAACCAGGTGACGCGCCTCGGCGACATCGCAACCGTGACCACAGGCCTCGAAGACCCCTATCAGCGCAAATACCGCTTCAACGGCCACGACAGTGTCCAGGTCGGCGTCGTCATGGCCAAGGGCTTCAACGTCACCGATGTCGGCAAGGAGGTCGAGGCGACCTATCACCGCTTCGAAGAAGCGTTGCCTTACGGCGTTTCGGTCGATCAGATCGCCGACCAGCCGGAAGTCGTGCGGGAAGCGGTGAGCGAGTTCATGAAGGCGCTTGGCGAGGCGCTGCTGATCGTGCTTGTCGTCTCGTTCCTGACGATCGGCTGGCGTTCGGGCCTGGTGATCGCGATCACCATACCGCTCGTTCTGGCCGCCACCTTCGCCATCATGTACGAGATCGGCATCGATCTGCAGCGCATTTCGCTCGGCGCGCTGATCATCGCGCTCGGTCTGCTCGTCGACGACGCGATGATCGTCGTCGAAATGATGGAGCGCAAGCTCGAGGAAGGACTGGTCAAAATCGAGGCGGCGAGCTTCGCCTATACTTCGACGGCCTTCCCGATGCTGAGCGGCACGCTGATCACCACCGCCGGCTTCATCCCGGTCGGCTTCGCGGCCTCGACCGCCGGTGAATACGTACGCACACTGTTCTACGTCGTCGGCATCGCGCTGGTCGTGTCCTGGTTCGTGGCGGTCTACTTCACGCCGTGGCTCGGTCACATGATCCTCAAGCAGCGAAAACACGCCGGCAACCATCACGATGTCTTCGACACGCGCTTCTACCGCCGGCTTCGCGCCACCGTCGGCTGGTCCGTGCGCCACCGCATCATCGTGCTGGCCATGACGCTGGTGACCTTCGCCACCAGCCTGTGGGCGTTCCAGTTCATCCCGCAGAATTTCTTCCCGCAGTCATCGCGTCCGGAAATCCTTGTCGACCTCTGGCTGCCGGAGGGCACCAGCATCAAGGAAGTCGAGACGCAGGCCAAGGCGCTCGAGACCAGGATGATGGACGACAAGGACAAGCGCTTCATCGCCACCTATATCGGCGAGGGCGCGCCGCGCTTTTTCCTGCCGCTCGATCAGCAGCTTCGCAATCCGAACTTCGCCCAGCTTCTGGTGATGGCCAATGACGAACCGGCCCGCGAGCGGCTGATCGTCAAGCTGCGCACCATTCTGGCCGAGGATTTCCCGTCGGTCCGCGCCAAGGTTGACCGCCTGTTCCTCGGGCCCCCCACGGGCTGGCCGGTGCAGATGCGCGTCATGGGTCCGGATCGCCAGGAGGTGCGCCGCATCGCCGACGAGGTGAAGGCGAAGTTCCAGGCAAATCCGCTGCTTGGCGCTGTCCACGACGACTGGCTGGAGCCGGTGCCGGAGATGAAGCTGGTGATCGATCAGGATCGCGCCCGTGCGCTCGGCGTCACCTCGCAGCGCATCCGCCAGATGCTGCAGGCAACCATGTCGGGCGCGCCGCTCGATGATTTCCGCGACGGCGAGGAGACCGTTTCGATCGTCGCCCGCGAACCGGAAGCAAGCCGTCACCTGCTGTCGGCGGTCGACTCGGTCTCTGTCCCGACGGATTTCGGTGGCTTCGTGCCGCTGTCGCAGGTCGCCAAGGTGGTCCCGGTGCTGGAGCAAGGCGTCGAGTGGCGGCGCGACCGCCTGCCGACCATCAGCGTGCGTGCCACGTTGCCGGATGGCGTGCAGTCGAACGATGTCGTCATGAAGATGTACAGCGAGATGCAAGGCCTGCGCGACGGTCTGGCGCCCGGCTACAACATCGAGATCCAGGGCGGCGCCGAGGATTCGGCCGAAAGCCAGGCCTCTATTGCTGCGAAAGCTCCAATCATGCTGGCCGTCATCGTCGTGCTGCTGATGATCCAATTGCAGCATTTCGGCAAGGCGATGCTGGTGCTGGCGACCGGTCCGCTCGGCATCATCGGCGCTGCGGCGGCACTTTTGATCAGTGGCGCGCCCTTCGGCTTCGTCGCAATCCTCGGCGTGATCGCGCTGCTCGGCATCATCATGCGCAACTCGATCATTCTGGTCGACCAGATCGACCAGGATATAGCGGCCGGCATGGAGCGCTCGGAGGCCATCATCGGCTCGGCGGTCCGCCGTTTCCGACCGATCATGCTGACCGCGCTGACGGCGGTCCTGGCACTGATCCCGATCTCGCGCGGCGTCTTCTGGGGCCCGCTCGCCTATGCCATGATGGGCGGCATCCTCGTTGCCACGGTGCTCACTATCCTCGTCCTTCCGGCAGGCTATGCCTTGTTCTTGGGCAAGGAGCGCAAGAAGGCCGAGGATGCGGAGCAGGCGGCCGAGCCGGAGCTGGCAGAAAACGACGACAGGCCGCGACTGGCTCTGGCCGCCGAATAGCGCTGTTGGCAGATGTGACGTCCAGGGTTTAAATCCGCCCACCGGCAGAGCGCTGGAGGAGGACGTCATGACCATAGTTCAGGCACCGGTGGCGCTGCGCCAGCCGATCGACGGACGCCACCGTCGGATGTTCGTCGATGGCGCCTGGCTCGACGCCCGTTCGGGCCGCATCATGGAGACCCGCAATCCGGCAACCGGCGCGGTCATCGCCACGGTGCCGCGCGGCGACCGCGATGATATCGAGCTGGCGGTGGCCGCGGCGCGCAGGGCCTTCGACGGGCCGTGGAGCCGGTATAAGCCCTACGAGCGACAGGTGCTGCTCCTCAGGATCGCCGACCTCTTCGAAAAGCACTGGGAGGAGATCAGCCGCTCGGACACGACCGACATGGGCATGCCGATCGTGCGCACCCTGGCCAACCGCAACCGCGTCATCGGTATGCTGCGCTACTACGCCGGCATGGCGACCTCCCTGCATGGCGAGACGATCGAGAACTCGCTGCCGGGCGAAATCGTCTCCTTCACCCGCAAGGAGCCGGTCGGCGTCGTCGGCGCCATTATCCCCTGGAACGCACCGACGGCCGCTTCGATCTGGAAGATCGGGCCGGCGCTTGCCGCGGGCTGCACGGTGGTGCTGAAACCTTCCGAAGAGGCGCCGCTGACGCCGCTTCTGGTCGCCGACATCATGAACGAGGCCGGCGTTCCGCCAGGCGTCGTCAACATCGTGACCGGCACCGGTGCCGAGGCAGGTGCCGCACTTGCCGAGCATGTGGGTGTCGACAAGATCGTCTTCACCGGCTCGACGGCAACCGGTCAGTCGATCGTCCGCGCCTCGGCCGGCAACCTCAAGCGCGTCTCGCTGGAGCTTGGCGGCAAGTCGCCGGTCATCGTCTGCGCCGACGCCGATCTCGACAGGGCGGTGCCGGTCGCGGCGATGTCGGTGTTCGCCAATTCCGGCCAGATCTGCATCGCCGGCTCGCGCCTGTTCGTCGAACGCTCCATCCATGACGAGTTCGTCGAGCGCCTGGCGGTCTATGCCAAGGGCCTCAGGATCGGCGACGGCATCGACCCGGCGACCGAGATCGGCCCGCTCGTCTCCGAAAAGCAGCTGCAACGGGTCGCCTCGTATCTCGAGGCCGGCACGGCGGAGGGCGCGACCCTCGTCACCGGCGGTGAACGCCTTATGGAGGGTGCGCTGGCCGCCGGCAATTTCCTCGCGCCGACGGTTTTTGCCGGTGTCTCGGACGACATGAGGATCGCGCGCGAAGAAATCTTCGGGCCGGTCATCTCGGCATTGCCGTTCGATACGCTCGACGAGGCGGTCGAGCGAGCCAACAATACGCCCTACGGTCTTGCCGCAGGGGTCTTCACCCAAAATCTCGCCACCGCCCACCAGCTTTCCAGGAAAATCCGCGCTGGCTCGGTCTGGGTGAACACCTATCACGCCATCGATCCGGCCATGCCTTTCGGCGGCTACAAGATGAGCGGCTACGGCCGCGAGGGCGGTGCCGAGCACCTCGACGAGTATCTCAACACCAAGGGCGTGTTCATCAGGATCGATTGAGTCTCACGCGGGATATGGCATGAAACGAAAAAACCCGCCTCGGCGGCGGGTCATCAGTGCCAAACGGCACTACAGCTAAATCACTAGCATAACTGCCGGCACAAAGCAAGAACAAACGTACAAGGGGATCGAGCGCGCATCGCGCGCTCAACCTTTGAGGCGGAGGTCAGATGACGAACAGCCAATTGGCGAGCAGCATCACCACGACGCCGGCGATCAGCGTCAGGTAGGGCAGGATGCCCGCCTTTCTGACGGCGAGATCGGATGAGGTCATGCCGAGATCAGCCAGCATGTGGTCGGGGAATTTGCCCTTGTCCTGGATGTAATGCCGGAAGCAGAACACCGGGATGATGAGGGCAGCCGTGATCAGTCCTGCCCACAGCGCCATCGGGTTCCAGATCTTTGCACCGGCGCCCATGAAGATCATGTTGACATAGGCAAGGATGGCGCCGAGGCCGAGCAGCCAGCTCGGTGCCTTCCACGGCCGCGCGATATGGCCGTTGTCGATGCGATGGATCCAGCCGGCATTGAGGTTGAGGAAGTTGAAGATGATGTAGCCGCAATTCGACACGGCGAGGATGAAGAAGAAGCTGGTCGCGTCGGCCGAAGCGATGGCCAGCACGGCCAGATTGAAGATCAGGTCGGTCCACATCGCCCGCGTCGGGGCGCCGTGCTCGTTGACATGGCTGAGATAGCGCGGCAGCCAGCCGTCGACTGAGCCCTGATAGAGCGTGCGCGAGGACCCCGCCATCGCCGTCATGATGCACAGCACCAGTGCCAGGATCATCAGCATCACCAGAAGGCTATGGATCAGCTGTCCGCCGCCGACCATGCCGGCCAGTGCGTCGGCAACGCCGGAGCCGTCGACGATCGGGGTCGCCAGCATGCCGTTCAAACCGAGCACGCCCTGGAAGGTGAACGGCACCAGGATGAACAGCAGCATGCACAGCAGACCGGAATAGAAGATCGCCTTGAAGGTGTCGGTGCCGGGATTCTTGAACTCCGACGTGTAGCAGACGGCGGTCTCGAAACCGTAGGTCGACCAGGCGGCGATGAACATGCCGCCGAGAACGAGCGTCCAGCCGGCGATGTTCCAGGCACCGGGCTCGGGCGCATAGGCGGCCGCCAGCGGCACCAGCGGCGAAAAGTTCGCCCAGTTGATCTGGCCGGTGATGATCGGCACGACGCCGACGATCAGCATCGGAATGATGACGAACAGGCCGATATATTTCTGCACGTTGGCGGTGCCTAGGATGCCGCGATGCTGGATGGAGAAGATGATCAGCATCAGCACTGCGCCGATGAAGAAGGTGGCATTGAAGGTGAAGGAGACCGGACCCAGCGTGTGCCCGTAGAGCGTCCAGTTGCGGATCGCTGGTGTCGCGGCCGCGCTCACCGCCGTGATGGCGTCGGCGACACTCGCCCCGGCATTAGCCGCGATATAGGTGGCGACTTCCGGCGAGGTGTCGGTAAACAGCGGCACCGGCGCCAGCGCGTTGAGGATGTAGGCGGCGGCGATCGAGCAGCCGAGCGACAGCACCGGCGACCAGGCGAACCAGTTGCACCACACCGACAGCGGCGCGATGAACTTGGAATAACGCAGCCAGGCGGTGGCGCCATAGATCGAGGCGCCGCCGGACTTGTTCGGAAACAGGCCGGCGATTTCCGCATAGGTAAAGGATTGCAGGAAGCCCATGATCATGGACACAGTCCAGATCAGGAAGGCCAGCTTGCCGGTCGTGCCGGCAATGCCGCCGATCGAAAACAGGACAAGCGCGGGAACGCCGCTTGCCACCCAGAAGGCGCCGCGCCAATCGATATTGCGGTGCAGCTGCCCTTCGGCAGGCGGCACCAGGGCAGAGACTATCGTGCTCATATGCGTGGATTCCCCATTTTGATGTTCCCATCGGCGACGACCGACACCTCGCGGTGCGTCACCGACGCGCGCGTTGAACGATCTCAGGCGTTTTCCGCTCAGTAGTATTTTTTTCTTGGCAGTGAAGATTGACGCGTCACGCTTTCACGTCAAGCTTTTTGTGAAGCTGTGCACATCGCAGATGTGAAACATGCTCTTACCTTCTCTCCTTGTGGGAGAAGGTGGCCTCGCGAAGCGAGGTCGGATGAGGGGTGTTCCAGCTTGGCACCGACAGCGCTCCGTCCAACACCCCTCTTCCGTCTCGGCGCTGCGCGCCGATCCACCTTCTCCCACAAGGGGAGAAGGCAAGGGCGGCTGCTGCTATCAGGAGCGCGGTCTGCTCTTTTGCGGATCGTAGTGGGCGAAGGGCACGACGCGCGCCGGCAGCCGCTTGCTATGACCGTCGAGCTTGCCGATCTCGACCTCGGTGCCGATCGCGGCATGAGTTACGTCAAGTCTTGCCAGCGCGATGTTCTTGTTCAGCACCGGCGAGCGCATGCCCGATGTGACGACGCCGATCTGGGCGCGGCCGACATGGACGCAGTCGCCATGGCCGACCGCGACATTGGAATCGATGTCGAGGCCGACCAGTTTTGTCTGCGGGTTTTCCTTGCGCCGGATCAGCGCCTCGCGGCCGATGAAATCGTCGGTCTTGGTCTTCAGCGGCACGGTGAAGCCGATGCCGGCCTCGAACGGATCGGTCTGGTCGGAAAATTCGTAGCCGGCGAAGATCAGCCCGGCCTCGATGCGCACCATGTCGAGCGCCTGCAGCCCCATCGGCTTCAAGCTGTGCGGCTGGCCGGCCTCCCAGATAGCGTCGAACGCCTTCTCGCCGTCACGAGGATGGCACCAGATCTCGTAACCGAGTTCGCCGGTGTAGCCGGTGCGCGAGACGACGACCGGAATGCCGTTGCCGCCGCCGATGCGGGCGACGGCGAAACGGAACCATTCGAGCTCCTCGATCGACGGCTGCAGCGGCGAAGTCCAGATGATCTCCTTCAGGATGTCGCGGCTCTTCGGTCCTTGCACGGCGACATTGTGCATCTGATCCGTCGACGAGCGCACCAGCACGTTGAGGCCGAGTTTTGTCGCCGTCTCGCGCAGCCACTCGCCGGAAAGGTCGTCGCCGCCGACCCAGCGGAAATTATCCTTGCCGAGCCTCAGCAGCGTGCCGTCATCAATCATGCCGCCATGCTCATAGCACATGGCGGAATAGACCACCTGGCCGACGCCGAGTTTCTTGATGTCGCGGGTCAGCGTGTATTGCAGCAGCGCTTCGGAATCCGGGCCGGTGACCTCGAACTTGCGCAGCGGCGACAGGTCCATGATCACGGCATCCTGCCGGCAAGCCCAGTATTCATCGATCGGGCCCTCCTTGGCGAAGGAATTGGCCAGCCAATAGCCCCTGTACTCGACGAAGTTGCGGGTGTGCTTGGCAAAGCTGGAATGAAAAGCGGTCTCGCGGGTCATTTTCGGTTCCGAATCGGGCGTCATGCGTCTGGCGATCGCTCGCGAGAATTTGTGCTGGCCGGAATAGGTCCTCACGTGGATGTCGGTGAGGTTCCAGCCATTGGCCGGTGTCGTGTCGTCGGGGCAGGCCGACGAGACACAGACGATGTCGGTCAAGGCGCGCAGCAGCACATAGTCGCCCGGCCGCGACCACGGCTCGTCGGAAACCATGACGCCATGCGCGTCGATCGCGGTGTTGAAGAAGAAGTTGATCGCCATCCAGCCGGCGCGGGGTCTCACCCCCTTGTCCGACAGCGCACGGTTGAAATTCTCCGAGCAGTTGGGATGACCGGGATAGCCGATGTCGTCGTAATATTTGGCGGCGCAGGCGAGCGCGAAGGCATCATGCCGGCCGCATGTGTCCTGCACCACTTCGACCAGCGGCTCCATGTCCTGGTCGTAATATTTCGAGTGCAGGCCAGGCATCGGATAGCTCGAACCCATCAGCGTACGGGTCGTCGTCACGTCGAGCGGATGGTCGCGTCCCTTGTCGAGCTTGCGCGCCGAAAAGCACTGGAAGTCCGTGCATTGGCGCCCGTCGACATCGATGATCTGCATATAGTCGCCAGCTTTGACGAAGTAGGATTCGGCGGTCGCCGAATGGACGCGCAAATCGAGCACTGGATCGGCCAGCGGGTCGCCAAGCCTGGACTTCGCCGCCGGGCGAATGGTGGCGCGCCGCACAATGATGCTGAGCGGCGTCGCCGTGTCATGGCCGTCGACCGGCATCGGCCCACTTGGGGCGGCGATGAGCATCGAGCCATTGCGGGCTACGGTAAAACTCTGTTCGGTGCCGGCAGGGGTGGCGCCACCGAAGACGCGAACCGTCTTTGCCTGATCCAGCTGCACCTGGCGTCGCTGCAGCCCAAGGCGCAGTGCGGCGAGGCTATCGTCGCCATCGGCCAGCAGCGCCTTGATGCCGGCGGCGTTGCTGTTCGATTTCTCGCCGAAAATGCCGGCATCGGTCGCGCCGGTCTTGTCCCATGCCAGAAGCTCGCAGGCCTGCCCGCCTTCGACATTGCGCACGCTGATCGTGTCGCCGGCCTCGACGTCGATGAGCACCGCGCCATTGCCTCGCACATGGTAGCGCTCCATGCCAGCCGGCAGCGCCATCTGGCCGGGCCGCAGGATCAGGCTCGGCCGGGGCGGTCCGGCGGCGACGGCGGGGTAGGGCGACTGGCTCATCTCAACCCCGGTTTCGAGAAACAGGTTTGCCTGTACGTGAAATTATTTTAGCGGCAAGAATAGCAGTGCTTGCAGTTTTGGCAAGGCGGGCCGACTAGGTGCGGCTCTCCCTTCTCCCCCTGTGGGAGAAGGTGGCCGAGCGCAGCTCGGTCCGGATGAGGGGTGCTGGCGGATCGCAACGGTCAGGATGTAAGCGCCCAGAAATCATTTGATTCTTTGACACCGGATTTCTTCCAACACCCCTCAACCTTCTTGGCGCTACGCGCCAATCCACCTTCTCCCACGAGGGGAGAAGGGAAGGCGGGCTAAGCCAACTCCTCTAAGTAACGGATGTCGACGCCGTATTCGGCGGCCGCGTCGAGCATCGTGTGCCACAGGCTTTCGGCGAAGGTTGCAAACACCAGAAGATTGAACACCGCCTGCCCATCAGGCCTGTCATCGCCACGCCAGAGATTGACGCTGGTATGGTCGATGGACGTCGCGGCAGCGGCGCCGATCGGAAACGCCGTCGGGTGCAGATCGATCGACGACAATTTCGCCAACATGGTGCGCGCCTTGGCTCCCGAGACGCTGATCCAGGCGCGCGCATGCGACTGGTCCGACAGCGAGGCGGATTGCGAAAACGCTTGGCTCAATGTGTTTATCGTGTACTTACCGCCCTTCGACAGGACGAGGAACTGATCCGGTCCCGACCAGATGAGCATCACGTCCGAAGCGCTGACCGCCTTCGGCACATCCGGAGCCGCCAAGCCGAAACGGGCTGGGGTGGCGCTTGCCAGTTCCGCCCCTTTGCCGCGCCGTGCCATCACCTGGATCAAGTCGAAGTTGCGAACTTCAGTGAGGAAAATGCCCGGCGCGACCTCGCGCTCGCCATAAGCGCCCGCAACAAGCGCGTGCTCCAGCGGACTGCGGGGAAGCCACGAAAATTCAGCCACGCTGGCGCCCTCCATCCGGATCGTAAAAGACGGGATTGCACAGCTCGACATCGTAGTCTTCGCCGCGGAGCGGGTCATGCGCATGGACGATCTCGCCGATCCGCTCGCGGCCGCGCTCGACAAGCGCCAGCCCAATCCACTGGTCGAGCGTCGGCGAGAAGCAGACCGACGTGACATAGCCCTGATCGTTGGCGGAACCCGGTATCTCGCCCTTCGGAATGACATGTGCGCCGGAGCGCAGGCGGCGCTTCTTGTCGGTCGGCTTGATGCCAACCACGACCTGCCGATCCGCTGCCGCCAGCGCCTCGCGCCCAGCCATGACGCGGCCGATAAAATCCTTCTTGGTCGACATCATCTTGCCGAGCCCGAGGTCGGCGGCCGTCGTCGTGCCATTCAGCTCCGGTCCGGCGACATGGCCCTTTTCGATGCGCATGACGCCGAGCGCCTCGGTGCCATAAGGCGTCACGCCAAATTGTTTGCCGGCCAGCATCAAATTGCGCGCCAGCGCGTCGCCGCAGCGGGCGGGAACGGAAATCTCGAACGCCATCTCGCCGGAGAACGAGATACGGAACAGGCGCGCCCCGATGCCGCCGCGAAGGGATACCTCCCGCGCGCCCATGAACGGAAATGCCTCGTTCGACAAATCCTCGGCCGGATCGACAATTTCGCGAAGCAGTTCCCGGGTCTTCGGCCCGGCGATCGAGAATTGCGCCCACTGGTCGGAGACGGATGTCAGTTGCACGTCGAGTTGAGGAAACAGCACCTGCCGGCAGAATTCGAGGTGCTGCATCACCGGCCCGGCTTTGGCGGTGGTGGTGGTCAGAAAATAATGGTCCTCGGCCAGCCGCGACGTGGTGCCGTCGTCATAGACCATGCCGTCCTCCCGCAGCATCAGCCCGTAGCGCGCTTTTCCCACAGCAAGATTGGAGAAGGTGTTGATGTAGACGCGATCGAGGAAGGCGCCGGCATCCGGGCCGTGCACGTCGATCTTGCCAAGCGTCGAGACGTCGCAGAAGCCGACGCCAGAGCGCACCGCCTTGACCTCGCGAGTGACCGATTCCAGCCAGTCCTTCTCGCCGGCGCGCGGATACCATTGCGCGCGCTTCCACAGGCCGGTGTCGACGAACACCGCGCCCTGTTCTGCTGCCCAGTGATGCGATGGCGTCAGCCTTGTCGCATGGAAGTTCTCATCGCGATGATGGCCGGCGAAGGCGCCGATGGCGACCGGCACATAGGGCGGACGGTAGATCGTCGTGCCGGTCTCGGGAATGGATTTGCCCGATACCGCCGCCAGGATGGCGAGGCCGGCGACGTTCGAGGTCTTGCCCTGGTCGGTGGCCATGCCGAGCGTCGTATAGCGTTTCAGATGCTCGACCGATTCAAAACCTTCGCGCTGCGCCAATTCGATGTCCGAAGCGGTGACATCATGCTGGTAGTCGACAAAGGCTTTGCCTTTGCCTGCGACATGCCAGAGCGGAGTCAGCGAAAAAGCCTCGTCGTCGGCGACTGGCGGCGTGCCGGCATTGCCGTTGTGTCCGGCACTTTGTGCCGCTGCCGCACCGGCGGCAAACCCTTGGCTCAGGCATGCGCCGAGGCCGAAGGCGCCGTAGGCAGCACCGACGGCCACCATGCCCGGAGGGGCGCTGTCCGGCACGAATGCCGATATATCGTCCTGCCATTTCGGCCGGCCGCGATGGTAGGACGTCAGCCCGACCGCCGGGTTCCAGCCGCCGGAAACGGCAAGCCCGTCGGCCTCGACTTCGGCGCGTGCGCCGCCGGTGAGCGATATCGAGATTTTCCTGACACCGTCCTTGCCGCCTTCGACACCGGCGACCGAACCGTTCAGCACGGGAAAGCCGGCTTTGGCGGCAAGCGCGCGATGCGCGGCGGACACGTCTGGGCGAGCATCGACGACCGCCGCGATCTGCAATCCGGCGCCAAGCGCGGTCTCGACCGTGCGCCAGCCATCCTCATTGTTGGTGAACAGGGCGATCCTCTTCGCAGGGGTCGCCGCATAGCGCGCGACATAAGTCCGCATCGCCGAAGCCATCATCACGCCGGGCGTGTCGTTGCCGGCAAAGACGATTGGCCGTTCGATTGCGCCGGCGGCGACGACACAGCGTTTGGCTACGATCCGCCAGAGTCGCTGGCGCACCTGATGTTCGGGCGGGGAGGGCAGATGATCGTTGACCCGTTCGATTGCCCCGTAAGTCCCGCCATCATAGACGCCGAACAGCGTCGTGCGGGTCATGATGCGGACGTCGGGCAGGGTGGCGAGTTCGGCCAGGGTGCGGGAGATCCATTCGGCCGCCGGCATGCCGTCGATCGTGCCGCCGTCGGCAAGCAGGCGGCCGCCGAGCGCAAAATCCTCCTCGCACAGGATGACGCGGCCGCCGCAGCGCCCCGCGGCGAGCGCTGCCGACAGCCCGGCTGGGCCGGAGCCGGCGATCAGTACGTCGCAATACGCCCACGCCTTGTCGTAATGGTCGGGATCGGCGACGCCAGCTGCGCGTCCAAGCCCTGCGGCGCGGCGGATCGCCGGCTCGTAGATCGCTTCCCAGAATTTCGCCGGCCACATGAAGGTCTTGTAGTAGAAGCCGGCGACGAAGATCGGTGAGAACAGCTGGTTCACCGCCATCAGGTCGTGGCGCAGCGACGGCCAGCGGTTTTGGCTGGCGGCTTCGAGACCGTCATAGAGCTCGGTCGTGGTCGCTTTGGTGTTCGGTTCCCGGCGAGCGCCCGTGCGCAGTTCGACCAGCGCGTTGGGTTCTTCCGAGCCTGATGTCAGAATGCCGCGCGGACGGTGGTATTTGAACGAGCGGCCGACCAGCTTGACGCCATTGGCGATCAGCGCCGAGGCAAGCGTGTCGCCTTGGAAGCCGGCAAAGGTTTTGCCGTCGAAGCGAAAATTCAGCGGCGCCGAGCGATCGATGAGACCTCCGCTCTCCAGCCGGTGCGTCTGCGCGTGACTAACCATCAGGCGCCAACCTTTGCAGCGCCAGCGCCCGCCGCCGGCTCGACCGAGGAAATCTCATGTGTCAGCGTGTTGCGGGTGATCTTCAGCCAGGCCCGGCAGCCGCCAGCATGGTACCAATGTTCGCTCATCGCACCGGCAATGTTGTCGCGCAGATAGACATAGTCGACGACGTCGTCCTCCGGGGCGCCGGCTGCCGGACGCACCGGCTTGGCGTCACCCAGATAGCTGAACTCGCCGAGTTCGCGTTCGCCGCAGAAGGGACAGACAATACGCATGCTTTGTGGACCGTCCTCAGTGCAGGTTCGGTTGGGCGCCGACGCCCTTTTCATCGATCACAGCACCCCGCCGGAACCGGTCGAGGCGGAAGCGCGCCGCCTCCTTGTGTGGTTCGTCGCGGGCCAGAAGATGGGCAAAGACGAGGCCGGAGCCGGGCGTCGCCTTGAAGCCGCCATAGCACCAGCCGGCATTGAGGTAGAGCCCGTCCACCGGCGTCTTGTCGATGATCGGCGAACCGTCCATCGACATGTCCATGATGCCGCCCCACTGGCGCAAGAGGCGCACGCGGCCGATCATCGGCATCAGCGCCATGCCGCCCTCGCAGACATCTTCCATGACCGGCATGTTGCCGCGCTGGGCATAGGAATTGTAGCCGTCTATGTCGCCGCCGAAGACCAGCCCGCCCTTGTCGGACTGGCTGACATAGAAATGGCCGGCGCCGAAGGTCATGACGTTGGGGATCAGCGGCTTGATCGCCTCGGAGACGAAGGCCTGCAGCACATGGCTTTCGATCGGCAGGCGCAGTCCAGCCATCGCCGCGACGCGCGACGAACTGCCGGCGACGGCCATGCCGACCTTGTCGGCGCCGATCTTGCCGCGCGAAGTCTCGACGCCGGTCACCTTGCCGTTGGCGTCGCGCGAAAAACCTGTCACCTCGCAATTCTGGATGATGTCGACGCCGAGCGCGCTCGCCGCATGGGCGTAGCCCCAGACCACCGCGTCGTGGCGCGCCGTGCCGCCGCGCCGCTGCAGCAGGCCGCCTTGCACGGGAAAGCGTGCATTGTCGAAGTTCAGGAACGGCATCATCTTCTTGACCGCCGCCAGGTCGAGCAGCTCGGCATCGATGCCGTTGATGCGCATCGTGTTGCCGCGCCGCGCATAGGCGTCGCGCTGCGCATCGGAGTGGTAGAGGTTGATGACGCCGCGCTGGCTGACCATCGTGTTGTAGTTGAGATCCTGCTCCATGCGCTCCCACAGCTTCATCGACAGTTCGTAGAAGCCGGTATTGCCGGGCAGCCCGTAATTGGAGCGGATGATGGTGGTGTTGCGGCCGGCATTGCCGGAGCCGATCCAGCCCTTTTCCAGCACGGCGACATTCCGCATGCCGTATTCGCCGGCCAGGAACCACGCCGTCGCCAGGCCGTGGCCGCCACCGCCGATGATCACCACGTCGTAGTGATCCTTCGGGCTGGCGTCGCGCCATGTGCGCTGCCAGGTCTTGTGGCCGGAAAATGCGGCGCGGGCGAGCGAGAAGATCGAGTATTTCATAAATCTATTCCGAGATCGCTCGCGCCACGCAGGACCTTTCTTGACGCATCGGAATCATCCGAAAACCGCCTCACACTTTTCGGTCCGATGCTTTAGATATCCAGCGTGTGGTCACGCTCCCACTGGGTGAAGTGGGAAGCATAGGAATTCCATTCCTGGTGCTTGAGCTTTAGATAAGCCGACGAGAATTCCTCACCCAGCGCCGCCTTGAGCGATTTGTCGTTGTCGAACTCGCGCAAGGCGTCGAGCAGGTTGAGCGGCAGCTTCGGCGCGCCCTCCACCGTATGGCCGAACTGGTACATGTCGATGTCGTAGCGCTTGCCCGGATCGGCCTTCGAGCGGATGCCGTCGAGGCCGGCGGCGATGATGACCGCCTGCAGCAGATAAGGGTTTGCCGCGCCGTCGGGCAGGCGCAGCTCGAAACGGCCGGGGCCGGGCACGCGCACCATATGGGTGCGGTTGTTGCCGGTCCAGGTCACCGAGTTCGGCGCCCAGGTGGCGCCCGAAATGGTGCGCGGCGCATTGATGCGCTTGTAGGAATTGACCGTCGGGTTGGTGATCGCGGCAAGTGCTGAGGCATGCTTCATGATGCCGCCGAGAAAATTCTTGCCCTTCGCCGACAGGCCGAGCTCCATGGCGTTGTCGGCAAAGACATTGGTCTTGCCGTCCTTGTCCCACACCGAGATGTGGGCATGGCAGCCATTGCCGGTCAGGCCGGGGAATGGCTTCGGCATGAAGGTGGCGCGCAGGCCGTGCTTTTCAGCCACGGATTTGACCATGAACTTGAAGAAGGAATGTTTGTCGGCGGTCGCCAGCGCATGGTCGAAGGCCCAGTTCATCTCGAACTGACCGTTGGCGTCCTCATGGTCGTTCTGGTAGGGAGCCCAGCCGAGTGCCAGCATGTGGTCGCAGATCTCGGCGATGACATCGTAGCGGCGCATGACCGCCTGCTGGTCGTAGCAGGGCTTTGACGCCGTGTCGTATTCGTCGGAAATCGTCTTGCCGTCCGGCGAGATCAGGAAGAACTCGGCCTCGACGCCGGTTTTGACATGCATACCGTCGCCGGCCGCCTCGTCAATCAGCCGCCTCAGCGTGTTGCGCGGCGCCTGGGCGACCGATTTTTCGTCCATGACGCAATTGGCAGCAATCCAGGCGACTTCCGGTTTCCACGGCAGCTGGATGACCGAATCCGGATCCGGCACCGCCAGCATGTCTGGATGCGCCGGCGTCAGGTCGAGCCAGGTGGCAAAGCCGGCAAAGCCGGCACCGTCCTTCTGCATGTCGGCGATGGCTTGCGCCGGCACCAGCTTGGCGCGCTGCCCACCGAACAGGTCGGTGTAGGAAATCATGAAATATTTGACGCCGTTCTCTTTGGCAAAGGCGGCGAGATCGTTCCCCATTGTAGTTCCTCGCTTATGGTATTCTTGGTGGTTTGATATCTTATATCTTAGAAGCCGTTCTTCCCCGGTATCCAGTTGGTGCCGGCCAGCGGTACGCCGGCCATGGCGGCGGCTTCGATCGTCAGCGCGACGAGATCCTCGGGCTCGAGATTGTGCAGGCTGTTCTTGCCGCAGGCGCGCGCGATCGTCTGCGCCTCCAGCGTCATCACCTTCAGGTAGTTGGCCAGCCGTCGCCCGGCCGCTATCGGATCGAGCCGTTTCATTAGCTCGGGGTCTTGCGTGGTGATGCCAGCCGGATCGCGTCCCTCGTGCCAATCATCATAAGCGCCGGCGGTGGTGCCGAGCTCGTTGTATTCCGCCTCCCAGCGCGGGTCGTTGTCGCCGAGCGCGACAAGTGCGGCGGTGCCGATCGACACCGCGTCGACCCCGAGCGCCAGCGCCTTGGCGACATCGGCGCCGTTGCGGATGCCGCCTGAGATGATCAGCTGCACCTTGCGGTGCATGCCGAGATCCTGCAGGGCCTGCACTGCCGGCCTGATGCAGGCAAGCGTCGGCTGGCCGACATTCTCGATGAACACCTCCTGGGTTGCGGCGGTGCCGCCCTGCATGCCGTCGATCACGACCACGTCGGCGCCCGCCTTCACCGCAAGGGCTGTATCGTAATAGGGCCGCGCGCCGCCGACCTTGACGTAGATCGGCTTTTCCCAGTCGGTGATTTCGCGCAGCTCCAGGATCTTGATCTCGAGATCGTCGGGCCCGGTCCAGTCGGGATGGCGCGAGGCCGAGCGCTGGTCGATACCCTTCGGCAGCGTGCGCATTTCGGCGACCCGGTCGGAGATCTTCTGGCCGAGCAGCATGCCGCCGCCGCCGGGCTTGGCGCCCTGGCCGATGACGATCTCGATCGCATCCGCCCGGCGCAGGTCGCGCGGGTTCATGCCGTAGCGCGATGGCAGATACTGGTAGACGAGCGTCTTGGAATGGCCGCGCTCTTCCTCGGTCATGCCGCCGTCGCCGGTGGTCGTCGAGGTGCCCGACAGCGTCGCGCCGCGGCCGAGCGCTTCCTTCGCCGGGCCGGACAGCGAGCCAAAACTCATGCCGGCGATGGTGATGGGGATTTTCAGCTCGATTGGCTTTTTCGCATGGCGCGAACCCAGCACCACGCTGGTGTCGCAGCGCTCGCGATAGCCTTCCAGCGGATAGCGCGAAATCGAGGCGCCGAGCACCAGCAGGTCGTCGAAATGCGGAAGCTTGCGCTTGGCGCCGGCGCCGCGGATGTCATAGATGCCGGTCGCCGCGGCGCGGCGGATCTCGGAAAGCGTGTAGTCATCGAAGGTCGCGGATTTGCGCGGCGTCGTCGGCGGGTTGCGATAGGTCATTGAGCCTCAATACGCGTCGGCGTTGTCGATGTTGAAATTGTAGAGCGTTCGCGCCGAACCGTAACGCGTGAATTCCGCCGCCTTCACGCCGGTCACGCCGGCACGGTCGAGCAGGCCCTGCAGGAATTCCAGATGCACTGGCCGCATCTCCTTGGCGATGCAGTCGGCGCCGAGGCTGCCGACCTTGCCGCGCACGAACAGCCGCGCCTCGTAGATGGAATCGCCGAGCGCGTCGCCGGCGTCGCCCAGCACCACCAGATTGCCGGACTGCGCCATGAAGGCCGACATGTGGCCGATATTGCCATGGACGACGATGTCGATGCCCTTCATCGAGATGCCGCAGCGCGACGACGCATTGCCTTCGATGACCAGCAGCCCGCCCCTGCCGGTGGCGCCGGCATACTGGCTGGCATCGCCTTTGACCGTTATCGAGCCCGACATCATGTTTTCGCCGACGCCGGGTCCCGCCGAGCCATGCACGGTGATGGCGCTGCCGTCGTTCATGCCGCCGCAATAATAGCCGACGCTGCCGCGGACATCGATCGTGATCGGCTGGTCGACGCCGACGGCGACCGAATGGCTGCCTTTCGGGTTGAGCACTTCCCAGGCGGTCTCGTTCGAACCAGGGGTCAGATTGTGTAGCGCCTGGTTGAGCTCGCGCAGCGGCATCTCGGCTAGATCGAACACCCCTGACGCATGGCTCTGGTCGAGTACCTTGGAGACGTTGGTTGCCGGCATGAGCTCAATGCTCCCAGAAATAGACGGTTGCGGGCTCGGGCTCCCAGACCCTCGCACTGTCGATGCCGGGCAGTTTGGTGAGCGCGCGATATTCGGAGCCGAAGGCGACATACTGGTCGGTTTCGGCCATGACGGCAGGCTTGCAGGCGATCGGGTCGCGCACAACGCCGAAGCCGTTCTTGGTGCCAACGACGAAGGTGAAGAAGCCGTCGAGGTCGCTCAGCGTGCCTTCCAGCGCTTCGCCGAGATTCTTGCCGTGCGCCATCTGCGAGGACAGATAGGCGGCCGCGACTTCGGTGTCGTTCTCGGTCTCGAATTTCATGCCTTCGCGGATCAGCTCGCGGCGGACATTGTTGTGATTGGACAGCGAGCCATTATGCACCAGGCACTGGTCGGCGCCGGTCGAGAACGGATGCGCGCCCATCGTCGTCACTGCCGATTCCGTCGCCATGCGGGTATGGCCGATGCCGTGCGTGCCGGTCATGCTGCGCACGTCGAAACGATCGACGACCGCTTCGGGCAAGCCGACCTCCTTGTAGATTTCGACGACGTCGCCGGCGCCCATGATGCGGATATCGGGGCGCAGCGCCTGGATGGTTTCGCGCACTTCATCGATCTTGTCGGGCGCGGTCCTGACCACCGCATGCGTCGATTTCACCGCGATGTTCACCGGCGTTCCGATCGCCCTGGCGAGTTCAGCGTCGAGATTGCGGAAATCGTGCTCCGGCTTTGCCGACTGGATGGTGATCTTGGCCTCATTGCCGGATGGCGCTCCATAGATGGCGATGCCGGCGCTGTCGGGACCGCGATCGCTGAGCGAGATCAGCATCTCCGAAAGCATCGAGCCGAGCCGGGGCTCGAGCGACTTGTCCTTCAAAAAAAGTCCGACGATTCCGCACATGTCAGGCTCCCGAGATGAGGTACGATTTAGGTGCTAACAGCTTCATAAGTCGAATTCAACTCGTATGAAAGTTTTTTTCATCTTGGACAAGTCGTCTGGCGCAAATGGCGCGCCAGACGACCCGGCGGCGACTTAATGGCGGTCGATCGCCTTTCTCGTCTCATCTCCAGTGCGATCCGCAGCCATATCGGCCTCGATCTCAGCGTTCTCGTGGCGCGTCTGGAGGACGTGCCATCCGATCCAGAAGACGAGGCCGATGATCACCATCACGACTTCGGAACCCTGAAACGGGTAGATCGCGCCGACGTCCTTGAGGTCCACGGCCCAGCTTTCCATTCCATTGGTAGACATTGCGGTTCTCCTTGCCCGTTGACTATTTGATCATGGCCTTTTCGGCGGTTCCCACTTCGCGGACCGACGCCTCGAAAGCATGATTGAGGGCGAAGTCGACGCCCTCGAGTTCCACCTTCGCCGGTACGCGCAGGAGGTTCATGCTGTTGAGGATCTTGCAGACCACGAAGGTGGGGACGAAACCGAGCACGAACATCAGCACCGCACCAGCGAAATTGCCGACCGGGTTGATGTGCGCGAAGCCCTCATAGGGCGAGGACGGCTGTCCCCACAGCATGAAGCCCGCCACCACGACCCCGAGGAAGCCGCCATAACCGTGCACGGCGACGGCGCCGACCGCATCGTCGATCTTGAAGCGGCGTTCGACGAAATAGTGCAGCTTGTAGCAGATGGTCGGGACGATCGCGCCGATCAGCAGTGCCTGGATCGGGTGATAGAGGTCATTGCCGGCTGAGGCCGAGATAATGCCGCAAAGCCCCATCGAGAATGTCCAGAAGGGGTCGCCTTTAGAGACGATGTAGCCGGCCAGCATACCGCCCGACAGCGACATCAGGAAGTTGAAGGTGATCGCCGAGAGCGTGGTCGGCGCGAGATAGATGTTGGTCGCCGTCCAGGTCTCGCCGGTGATCTGGCCGGCAATCGTGGCCGGGCTGATCAGCGGAATGTTGCAGGCGGCGTAGAAGCCCCAGAAGCCGGTAAAGATCAGGAACAGGCCGATGGTGACCAGCCACACATTGTGGGGCGGGATGTCGCGCGCCGTGCCGTCGGGCTTGAATTTGCCGATGCGCGGACCGAGCACGATGAGGAAGGCGAGCGCCGCTCCGCCGGCGATCGCGTGCACGACACCCGATGCATACGCATCATGATAGCCCCAGAGCTTCACCATCCAGCCTTGCGGATGCCAGCCCCAGGACGCGTCGAGGATCCACAGGACCGAGCCGACCAGCACCGCGACGATCCAGAACGCACCCGAGCGCGCGCGTTCTATGATCGAACCCGAGACGATCGACGCCGTCGTGATGGAAAACAGCAGGAAGGCGCCCCAGAACACGCCGTTGAGGCGATGCCACAGCGCGGCGTCGGTAGGCGTGACTCCCGTCTCGCCTGGATTGACGCCGGAGAGGTGGGTGCCCATCAACGGATTCCACGATTCGGCGAAAGGTGCGGTGACAAGTCCGCCGGCGATGCCAGGCCCGTTGGGGAACCCGAAATAGATCCACCAGCCGAAGAAATAGAACGTGATCGTGACGAGCGGGATCGCCATCGCGTTCTTCATAAGCGTTTTCAGATGATTGCGCCGGCGCGACACGCCGACCTCGTACATGCAGAACCCGACATGGATCAGGAACATCATGACGATGGTCACCCAGTAATAGAATTCCGTGAAAATGGTCGTTAGAGCGTTGAGATTCCCTTCCATTTCATGTCCCCTCCGTTCAGTTGCGTTCCTTGCCTCTGAGTAAAACTTTTTGCATCTTAGTATTGCGCGCTTTTGGAGTTTTGAGTCAATATGGCGCGGACCGTCGCCGGGCCCTCAGTGCCCTTGAGCGGCGAAACGCCGGCAATCGTGTGAGGAGAAGCAAGTCCATGACCGCATCCTGGAGATTTTCGACCTTGGCGGATCGCCATCGTTCGCTCGGTTCGAAGCTCGAAGACTGGAGCGGGATGGGCACCGCCTGGACCTACGACAAGGACGCTGACGAGGAGTATGTCGCCATCCGCACCAAGGCCGGGCTGATGGACGTGTCGGGCTTGAAGAAGGTCCACATCACCGGGCCGCATGCCTCGCACCTGATCGACTTGGCGACGACGCGCGACGTGGAAAAGATCTATCCCGGCAAGTCGGCCTATGCCTGCATGCTGAACGAGGCCGGCAAGTTCACCGACGACTGCATCCTCTACCGCACCGGCCCGAAT
The DNA here is from genome assembly GCF_003997585.1 of Mesorhizobium sp. M5C.F.Cr.IN.023.01.1.1. Classification (NCBI taxonomy): domain Bacteria; kingdom Pseudomonadati; phylum Pseudomonadota; class Alphaproteobacteria; order Hyphomicrobiales; family Phyllobacteriaceae; genus Mesorhizobium; species Mesorhizobium sp. M5C.F.Cr.IN.023.01.1.1. Next base: position 55,424 of record NZ_RZSU01000037.1, read on the forward strand.
GCCTGGATGGTCGTGCACGGTTCTGGCACCGGCCACGAGGAGTTGCAGCGGGCCGCCGTGGGCCGCGATGTATCGCTGCGTTTTGATGACAATCTGCACGACCTCTCGCTGCAGGGGCCGACAGCCGTCGACTATCTGGCAAAGCATGTGCCGGGCATTCGCGACCTCAACTATTTCCACCACATGCAGACCCGGCTGTTCGGTTTTCCGGTGATGATCTCGCGCACCGGTTACACCGGCGAACGTGGCTACGAGATCTTCTGCCGCGGCCAGGATGCCGGCACGATCTGGGACACCATCCTCGACGAAGGCAAGAGCGCCGGCATCATCCCGTGCCGGTTCACCACGCTCGACATGCTGCGCGTCGAGAGCTACCTCTTGTTCTATCCCTACGACAATTCGCAGAAGTATCCGTTCGAGAACGAAGGCCCCGGCGATACGCTGTGGGAACTCGGCCTCGACTTCACCGTCAGCCCCGGCAAGACAGGCTTTCGCGGTGCCGAGGAGCACTACCGCCTCAAGGGCAAGGAGCGCTTCAAGATCTTCGGCGTGCTGCTCGAAGGCAAGGAGCCGGCCGACGAGGGCGCGCCGGTCTATCGCGACGGTAAAAAGGTCGGCGTGGTGACCTGCGCCATGTATTCGCCGCTGGTCAAGAAATCGATGGGCATCGCCCGGCTCGACGTCGACTGCGCCGTCCAGGGCACCAGGCTCGAGATCCGCAACAAGAGCGGCGCCATCAGCGCGACGGCTGAGCCGCTTCCATTCGATGATCCGAAGAAGACCAAGCGCACGGCGAAAGGCTGAGGCATACTGAGAGAATGGCAGCGAAAAGCATCATCAGCCGGCCGGTCTACGGAACCCTGTCCCCGCAGCCCGGCAAGCACCATCTTTTCGTGGCGGATGCAGAAGGAGCGCTGGCGATATCAGAGCTGGGCGCCAAGGCGCCCGATGGTTTCTTTGCCGATGCCCACATCATCTTCATCCCCGGCCAGGATGGTAGACATGTCGCCGCGCTCGAAGCGCTGAAGCCGGCGCAATTCTACCAGGGGCCTTCCTTCGCCAGTGCCTTGCCGCGGCTGAAGCAGACGCTGGCCAACGCCCATATGGGCCTGCGCCTCTATCTCGCCGGCACCGAGGGGCTGATCGGCCAGGCCATGCAGGCGGCGCTCGAAGCCGGCATCGACCACACCTCCATCCAGACCGAGCACCGCGGCTCGCTGGCGCGCCGCATCCAGTGCGTTCACTGCAAGGGCATCACCGAAAACGTGACGACGCAGCCGGCAACCTGTTCGCATTGTGGCCTGCTTCTTCTGGTACGCGATCACTATTCCAGGCGCCTCGCGGCATTCCAGGGCGTCTGCATCAATGCGGAAGACCGCAGCGAAATTCCTCCGACGGAGGAGATCTTTCGATGAGCACCGGCACCACCAAGCTTGGCGTCGTGGTGAGCGATGTCGTCCCGGTCAACGAATTGGTCACGCGCTTCCACTTCCGCCGGCGCGACGGGCAGCTTTTGCCGACATTTTCCGGCGGCGCCCATGTTGTGGTGGAGATGCGCGACGGCGAGCGGACGAGGCTCAACCCCTATTCGTTGATGGGCTCGCCGCTCGACACACGCGAATACACGATCTCGGTGCGCCGCGACGACGTCGGCCGCGGCGGCTCGCTGTTCATGCACAGGCATGTCAGGCCCGGCATGGAGATGGTGATCAGCTACCCGGTCAATCTGTTTTCGCTCGATCTGCGCGCCAGGAAGCATCTGATGCTGGCGGGAGGCATCGGCATCACGCCGTTTATGGCGCAGACCGCGCAGCTGGCAGCGGAAGGCGGCAATTTCGAGCTGCATTATACCTGCCGCACCGCCTCGCTCGGCACCTATGCCGATGTGCTCAGAGAGAGCTATGACCGCCGCGTCAGGCTCTATCACGACGACCGCGACGAGCGCATCGAGCTCGACCGGTTGCTGTCGTCGCAGCCACTCGGCACGCATCTCTACGTCTGCGGCCCGTCCGGCATGATCGGCTGGGTGCGCGACCGCGCCGCTGCGCTGGGCTGGCCGACGGAAACCGTCCATTTCGAGCATTTCGCCGCCCCGCAGCCCGGCGCCCCCTTCGACGTGACGCTGGCGGTCAGCGGCAAGACGATCCGCGTCGGCGAGCAGCAGAGCCTGCTCGAGGCGATCGAGGCCGCCGGCGTCGATCCGCCCTATCTCTGCCGCGGCGGCGTCTGCGGCCAGTGCGAAACCAACGTCATCGCGCATGACGGCAAATTCATCCACAACGACCATTGGCTGAGCGAGGAAGAGCACCGTTGCGGCAAGAAGATCATGCCCTGCGTCTCGCGCTTCGAAGGCAGGTCGCTGGTGCTGGAAAGATAGGAGGCGAGCTTGGGAATCACCTTTCGCAAGGAAACGTTCCGCGACGACTTCACCTTCAAAAACAGCCCGGAGCACATCAGGCGGTTTCCGTTCCCGTTCCACGAAGACAGCTATATGTATGCGGTCAATATCGAGCCGCATGTTCTGGGGCCGAAGGGCAGCGTGCTCGAAAACCTGATCGACGTCGACGAGCACTATGTCGCCGAGATGCAGGACCGCGCGCTGGTGCTGGCGGAAGACCCGCTGCGCTGCCAGTCGCTGCCGCACATGACGCTGGCTGGCTGGGACCTGCTCGAACTCCTGATGGAACAGCAGGCGCTCGGTTATCCCGAGCATTTCACGCTGACGCGCGACGGCGACCGCTGGCGCTGGATAAACCGGCCGCTCGGCATCGACGACAGCTTCACCTTCGGCGACGTGTCGACACTGCCCTATGGGCCGATGGAATACATCACGCGCCAATCACAAGGCGATTTCTGCATCCTCGACCAACGCGACGGCAATCTGTGGATGGATGCCGGCATGGTCACCACCCAGGCCGACTGGTCGCTCGATTTCGACATCGGCATGAACTTCTTCGAGTGGCACGCGCCGGTGCCGCTGGCGCATGAGAAGGGCATATTCACCCGGGCGCTGAAATTCCTCACCAACATTCAGCAAGGCAAGCCGGCGCGGCGGCTGAACTGGACGATGACGATCAATCCGCGCCTCGACACCAGTCCGGAAAATTATCACAAATGGGGCCCGGACCGGGCGACGGTGACGCCCGAAAACGTTGGTGACAAGGTCCATCTGCGTGTCGAATTGCAGAGCTTCTGGCGGCTGCCGCGCTCGAACGGCATCGTCTTCCCGATCCGCTGCTACCTGATCAAGATGGATGAACTGGTGACGCAGCCCAAATGGGCGCGGCGCCTGCACCGCGTCATCCGCGACCTTCCCGACGAGCTCGCCAATTACAAAGGCCTGACGCGTTACCGCCCGACGCTGGTCGAATGGCTGTCGAAGCTGGATGATGGCAGCCCGACATCGCCGGGGTTTGGGCCGGATTAGTTTTCCGCCTGCTCTGTTTGTGCCGCCCCTCAAGCCCTGGGTTCCTCGCCCCCGTTAGCGGGGGAGAGGAACCCAGGGCTTGAGG
>NZ_RZSU01000038.1:0-58474 GCF_003997585.1 Mesorhizobium sp. M5C.F.Cr.IN.023.01.1.1
GCCGATCCAACATATTTGCGCGTGCCGATCTCGCCCATCAGGGCGAACGCCGGCTTGCCGGCCTCACGCTCGACACCGAGCAGTTCGAACTCGTCGACGGTGTAGCACTTGACCTTCAGCCAGTTGAGCGATCGCCCGCTGCGGTACTTGCTGCCACGGCGCTTTGAGACCATCCCCTCCAGACCGGCCTGGTCAAGCAGATGAAAGATAGCCTTGGAATTGCCCGGAAGAGCCTCACTGAATTGGATGCGACTCCCCGGAGGGATCAAACCGGCAAGCAGATCGCGCCGATGCTCCAGGGGCGTGTCGCGCAGGTCGTGCCCGTTGAGGTGCAGGAGATCGAAGGCGACGAAATAGAGGTCGTGCTGGCGCCGCGTGATCGCCCTTCGCAAAGCAACGAAATCGGCAAGACCAGCTTCATTCGGAACGATGATCTCCCCATCGATAATGGTGCTTTCGACAACGAGCCGTTTGGCGGTCTCGACCAGGTCGGGATACTTCGCCGTCCAGTCCATTCCATTGCGCGTAAAGATACGAACTCCGGCCTCGTAAATGATGATCTGTGAGCGGTAGCCGTCGAACTTGACCTCATGGATCCAGGCATCGCCTTCCGGAGGCTTGTCGACCAGGGTGGGCATCAGCGGTTCGATGAACTGCAACCGGCCATCGCCGGAACTCTTACGCATACTGAACCCCACGCCACAGACGCGGACTCAAGCCGCCAAATCGGATTCAGTTCCGGAACATTTTAGGCAAATTGAATGTTTGGAAAGGTTACGGAGAAAACCCGCGCCTCTGGCGGAGAGCGCGGGCCGATCGGGTTGCGGCCCGATCTACAGCGGGCAGCGGAGGGAGCGTGCCCACTGGTCATAGACAATCATTAGGATTTACTAAAGTTCCACTTGGGAAACACACCCGCTAGAAATCTGAGCCTACCTCCGATAAGCGGATCGGCACGGTGACATTGCCGGGATGGCAAGCAGGGCGACAATCGCCTCGTGTTCTGGCGGGCCGTTGGCGGCCACACCAGCATAGAGATGCTTAAAGGTCCTCGCTAGGGCTCAACGTCGAACACCGGAGTCAGCGCGCGGACAGTACACGGCGTCGGGTTCACATGGCGGATCGTGACGCGGCCTTGGCCTTCCCAGCTGTCCTCGATGGGAACGGTGATGTTGCCGGAGTAAAGGGTTGCCATGCCGTTCGGTGCCACGATCGACGGTATCCTGACCGGCTCCCATCGTCCGCGCTGCAGCGATTTGATTTCAAGCCCGGTCGTGTCGGTCTCCAGGAAGGAGAGGATCACCGCCGCCACCTTCTTTCGGCGTCCGACAACCGACCCGTCCTTACCGCCGACATCAAGCTCAAGCGTGTCGGCGCCGGCCTCGTATGGAAGCCCGACCTGCCATTTAGCAGCGGCGGGCGAACCAACCGGGAGTGTGACATTGCCAGCACCGCTGACTGTCAGGCCGCGGTAGACCTTCCCGTCCGCAAGCACGTCCACAATCAGGCCGGCGAGATGTATTGCGCCACCTACTGTTGTGACTGCAGCGCCGGTGTAGGTCAGGCCGCAATCGACTTCGAACGCGTCGGCGATCTCGCCATATTCGAACGGAATGGTCTTGATTTCGATATAGCGCTTGGTGACTCCGCCGATGGTGCGCTTGACGAACAGCCAGAGATCATCATTGCCATCCTGGCCCGGCGTAACCACGGCGCTTTCAACGATGCCCCATGCCGAACCTGAGAACGTCCCGCCGATGCGATGCCGGTGCATGCCGCGGACATCCTGCGAAGGCTGGTGCGTGTAGCCGCCAAGTTCTCCGTTATCCAGCGGGAACCACAGCAGCGGATCGGGATCGGTCTGGAACGCCAGTTCAACGACACCCTTTTTTGGAATGTGCTCCGATATCTGTCCGACATCATCCGACGTGAAGCGGCCGGTGGCGCTCTGGGCAAGTTCGGCGATCGATTTGCGGGAGCGCGTCACGTAAAGGAACGACTGCCCGGCATCCACCGGACGGATTTTTGCACAGCCGAAGGTGCGGGACCGACGGTTCTTGAAGGACGAAGGGGTCAGCGCTTCGTCGATGCCGGAACCCGATAGAGCGCGGACCCCGCCAAGCGTTCCGATCAGCAGGGCACCATCCGAGTCGGAGATCCACGTAATGTCATTGGCCTGCCCGCCGCCGGCCTGGATAAATTCGAGCGCGTCGTCGTCCTTTTCCCCGAGTGCGAAATTGTCGAAGTCGCCGGTTGCGGATGCGTAGACGGAGAATTTTCGGCTGAAGGCTAATCGCTCCTCGTACAGCGAACCGCTTTCGACGTACTTGCCGGGAACGAAGGTGCCGAGACGCCAGCGGGCGATCGGGCTGAGATTGGGAAGCGCATGCCCATACAACCTGACTTTGACCACAGTAGCGCTGATGCGGCTCGTGATACGCGCCCAGCGCCAGACAGCATCCGAGCCGAGCAAACGAATGCTACGGCCAACATCGCTGGTCTGGAAACCGGTGCCGTCATTGATGCCGACGATCGAGGACGCCGTGAGATCGAATGGCGTCTGTGTATCGCCATCCTCATGCCATCCCATTTCCGCGATCGTAAGATTGGCGTCGTCCTCCGAGCCTGAGATATTCAACCGATAGGACTGGTAGGCAGTCTCATTCTGAAACTCGAAGAAGCGCACTTCGCTGCGCGACCACCCGGTTTGCGCTGTCCGGCTGTCAAGCGAGATCCAGTTCGTGCCGTCGAAGCCCTGGAAATCCCACGCGATGGGTGCCTTTGTACCACCAGTGGAGTTTGCCCGAAGCCAGTAGCCGTCACAAACCCTGGTCGCTGTACCGGCGAAGTCATAGGACAAGAAGCCGATCGTCGTGCCGAACGAAAGGTTTGACCCATTGTCCCGGTCAAACACCTTGTAGGCGTCGGCGGACCCGCTGCTGTCGGCAGCAGTGCCGCTTGGAGCGGTATTGTTGGTCATAAGGGGATGGACGGCGCCGGTCTCGGCAGGCGCCATGGTGGTCGCGCTTGTGTTGATGTCGTCATAGGGGCCGTCGAGGAAAACGAACTCGGCCAGCGTCCATATCGTGTGCGCCGTGCGGGTGAGAACCTGCGGAAGGTAGTCCCTGTGGGTGATCCACATCTGGTCGGCGGATTGGGCGAATTGCAGGTCGAACAGATCGGCTTCGAGATAGGGTGTCGCCACTTCCACCGTGCCGACCCGCGCGCCATAGGCATAGACGCGGACGTAGAGATCGCCGAATTCAAGCATGTAGGCCTGATCTGCCGAGAAGATGAACGGTATGCCGCGCGTCCTCTTGGCCGAAGTCTTCACCTCGCCAACGAAGTATGTCCCGCCGCGCTTGCGGATGCCGCCATGCGGCAACGTGACGAAGTTTTCGCATTTGGAAAGCGCCGCCCGATAAAGATCGAGCGACGCGCGGGCGTGTAGCCGCGGCGAGATCTCGCCACGAACGAATGTGTCCTGGACTGGATAGAGCGTCGTCATCAGCGCACAAACCCGCCGCGCTGGATCGCCCAGGACGACGTTGAAAGCCTGCCGCCACGCTGGATGGCGTTGGACTGGAATGCCGCGTCGAGCGCCCGGTCATAAGCACCGCGGGCGATGTCGATCATGCCGGCCTTGTGGGTCAGCGGATGCGCGATCTTGATGGCGAGCGCTGCAACCAGCACTTCGGTGAACAGCGCGTCCCAGTCGTTCGGATCGGTGAGGTTGGCGACGTAGCGAATGAGACGCGGCCCCGACCGGTCGCAATAGATCAGCCCGGCCTCCTGGCGCCACGCGATCGGCACGCCATCCGGCTCGCCATTATCGGTCAGCGGCAAAGGCCGCAGGCAGTCCACCGGCAATTCATAGGCAAAGTTCAGCGTGCCCGCGCCACTGCCGGTATCGGACCCGGCGACGGCGGCCGCCAGGATTGCGAACACCCAGGCGTGTTTCGTCAGCTCTGCCTCGCGGGTCAGGTCGAAATGCAGATTGAGCAGGCGGGCTGGTTTCACGTCCTGATCGAGGCTGTCGATCGGCGCCTCGTCGAGGACGCCAAGCGCCATGTTGGCGATGTCGAGCGGGGTGATGGCCATGATTTTAGGCTCCGTCTGTGTGGATCGGAAAAAGCAGGCATGGGCCCACGGCAAAAAGCCGCTTCGTAGCGGCTGAGGATTTGGAGCAATTCCAGGAAAAGTGTGAACGGTTTTCCGTCCGGAATTGCGCAAAAACAAAGAGATAGAGCGGTTCGGCGTTTCCGTGAAACGATGAACCGCTTGTGATTTTTGCTTGAGCAAAACGTTCGCACGTCTCGCGCGTGGAACCCGTCACGCCAGCCACCACCCGTCGAAGCGGGTAGCGTCGCGGCGTTATCCGTCCCTGTGCCCATTCGAGCGAGGAAAAGACGATAATATTGTAGCTATGCAGTTTTACGATATCGCCGCGCAACGCGGCGATGAGTTGCGGCCTGAATTACTGCGGCATCAGCCGAAGCGTACGCTTGTCGAGATCCGCCGCCCTGTTTTCGGCCGACTTGGCAACGGCGCTTGCTTGCAGCCTTCCGGCACCTCTCGCCATCGCCAAACCCCGGTCCAGGGCTTCCTGAAGACTTGTCGTATAGTAGGCGGTGTTTTCCAGACCGCTGAAGAAGTTTATGCGGTGAACTTCGCCCTTTTTGCTTATGACAATGCCCGCTTTTCGGAGCACTCCCTGAACTGCCTTGTATGTCATGTTCATGGTTACCCTCCTTGCCAAGACAAAGCAGCATCGCCCATTTCTGTAACCATTTGGTGACGACGATTGATTAAAGTGCAACAGGAACATGTTGCGAACCCCAAGTCTTGTTTCACTCTGGTGCAGCGCAGCGGGTGAAGTTGAGATTCGCCACATTGGCGATCTGGAGCAATTCCAGGAAAAGTGTGAACGGTTTTCCGTCCGGAATTGCGCATAAACAAAGAGATAGAGCGGTTCGGCGATGAACCGCTTGTCCAGAAAGGGCGGGAGATCTTTTACCCCCGCCCCTTTCGGTCCAATCAGGCCTCGGTCGTCTTCAGCGCGATGAACGTCATGTTCTTGACGCTCGACGCGGTGCGGTCCCAGTTCGCCGCCAGCGCCAGCTCGGCGTCGGTGGCGAATTCGCCGGCCGAGGAGGCGTCGAGGAAGCGGGTGCCGGGCACATGCGGGACGAAATGCCTGCGGCCGACCATTTCGGTGACGCCGCCGCCATGGCCCTGGCGCGGCTTGCGGTCGAACTCCAGCGGCCCACCTTCGGTGTTGACCGGCAGCTCGTTCCACAGGATTGCCTTGTCCTTGAACATGAACGCCGTGTAGACGCCCGCGGCCACCGGGATGTCGTCGTCGACGACGGCCCGCAGCCCCATGTAATACGGGATCAGCGGCCCGCCCTGCTCGGACGGCGGCACATAGTCGATGAGGTCGGCGAGCTTCAGCGCCTTCATCTGCTTGGAGTGCATCCAGATCGTCTTGAACTTGTCGGCGCGGTCGCCCATCAGATAGGCGGCCTCGATGATGTCGGTGTCGACGATGGAGGCGCCGGTGACGCGGACCAGGTCGGAACTGTCGTTCGCAACGTTGTCGGCAATGACGCCCTTCAGGATGCCGAGCAGCGTCAGCTTGTTGGCACGCTGCCAATAGTCGGTCTGGCGGCGCACGATCAGCTTCTGCGGGTCGTCGCCGGCCAGGATCGAGGTCAGGTCCGGAATGCCCCAGGCCTGGGCTCGAACATTGCGGGCGGCGACCTCGCGGCGCGCGCCGATCTTCTTCATCTCGATCGAGTCGGCCGGGTCGTCATTGACCGGCTCGGACGGATCGTTGCCGAGATCCTTCCAGCCGGGCATGTCGACGGAACGCCCGCCCATGGAAAGCTTCGAGGCGATGGTTGGGTCGGAAAACAGGATCCCGGCCTGGTAGATCTCGAGCGACTGGACATGCTCCTCGAACGAGTATTGTGCATAGACGGACGGAACGATCGCGTCCGCGATACGGGTATAGGCGTCTGCCATTTTTGTCTTCCTTCAGGTTGTGCGGTGGCAGATCATGATCCCGAACCGAAGGTCCACGCAGTGAAAAGTGGAACCGGTTTCGCTGGAGATCATGGTCCAATTTTAAAGAGGGTTGTTGGGAATCCAGAGATCGGGGTTTTCGCCGGCCTCGCGTGCCAGCCGCCGGGCGCGAACGGGATCGCTTCTGACGAGGGCCGAGATCTCAGTCAGGTTGCGTTCGCCGGCGGCGTTGCGCTTGAACGGATTGCCTCCGATCAAAGCCGCGCCACCGTCGATCGTGTCTTCCCTGAACATCGCCTCGCCGATGGCGTGGAACGCCTTGGCGATCTGCGGATCGGTCAAGGCGCCGTCAGGCAGAAGGATGCCCTTCGCCTTGTAGGCATCGACCAGGCCGAGCTTCTTCATCGCCCGGTTGGCGACCTCCAGTCTCTGGCGAAAGCCGTCGCTGTCGGTCGGTCCCCAATCCCTGACCAGGTCATCGTGAGTGGCCTCGACCGAACGGGCAAGGGCGATCTGCTGCACCTTGGCCTGCTCGGCCATGTAGCCGACGAACCGGTCGTGATAGGCCTGCGCCACCTTCGGGGTGGCGCCGGCCTCGACCGCCCAGGCCTTGGACGCGTTGGCGAGCTCATCCGAATAGGCGAAGTCTTCGGGAAGCCCGTCGGGGCGCCTGTACTCGACCTTGTCGGGCGATGTCAGCGGGCGCATCGCCTCAGGCAACCGGGCATGGAACCTGTCCCAGTCTTCCCCAGGTGCGTCCGCTGCGGGAATGTGCAGGCTCTCGCCCTGCTGCCGTTCCAGCTCCGCATAGGATGTGAAAACCCGATCGAGGCTTTCAGGCTTGGTCCAGCCCTTGGTTTCAGCGAGCTTGCGGTTGCCTTCGGAAAGACGTCAAACCAACTCTTGGCCGTAGGCGGGGCGGACCCGTTGTCCCCGTTGGCCGGCGGCCGTGCAAGGTTGCCCGCCGGTGGCGTAGCCACCACGGACCCGGCGTTTGCCAGATCTGTCATGAGATGTTCCTTTTTGCTTGTCCTTCTCCCCCTGTGGGAGAAGGTGGATCGGCACGTTAGCGCCGAGCCGGATGAGGGGTGTTGGAAGAAACGAGGCGCCGGCAATCCTGTTGCCGCCCGCCCGATCTAGACGAAGGTGTGCGCCAAGTTGGAGCACCCCTCATCCGACCGAGCTTCGCTCGGCCACCTTCTCCCACAAGGGGAGAAGGGAAAGCCTTCACGCGTTATCGCCCCAATTCTCCCACAGCAGCGTGATCGTTCCGGTAACGGCCAGCATGCCGTCGGCGTCGATATCGGTGCCGGCGGCGAGGGCAAGGTTGAGATAGAGGTCTGCCGGCGTCACTGTGCCATCGAGCGTCAAAGCCGCCGCTGCATCGGCGGTCGAAGCGGTCGACAGTGCAGCACCGGCACCATCCAGCGTACGTCCGGTCGAAGCCAGCACATTGACCATGGTGCCGGCGAGCGCAGCGCTTGACGCCGCCGCCGACCCGAGCGACCAGGTCAGTGCCGCATTGTCGTTGATGGTCGAGGCGCGGGTGGTCAGCACGGCGAATTGCAGCCTTGCGGTGCCGCCCTTGATGCGCACCTTGCCGCCGAGGAAATCGAAAAGCTTATGGCTGGCATAGGCAAGCGCATCGGTGACCGGCACCTGCATGGCGTTGAGCGAAAAGACGGTGCGGAAGGAACCGCCCTGCCCGCTCGTGCTGGCGGCAAGCCCGGCCTTGGGCGCGGCAAGGCCGGCCTCTCGGGCGGCGGCACGGGAAAGCGTCCGGGGGAGACCTCGGGTCATTGCATTCTCCATTCTTGGGGATTTGAGGGATCGGCTGGACCCGCCGCGAGCGGAAGCGTTGCGGCCGAAGCCTGATCATTTCGATAGGCCTGACCCTAACGTCTTGTTTGACCCTGATCTTTATGATCTTTTTGTTTGACCATGAGCTTTCCGAGCCGGAGGCCTTGGCCGTCAAGACGAAAGAAACCATGTCTTATTTCGTGAGGCATGGTGCCGCTGTTCCGCCGCAATGCGACCGCACTTGGCAAACACTTGGCAAAACCAGCCGGTGTATTAGTTCATAGGCTTCAACGGAGTATCAGACGATGACCATGCACAAAACCATTGCCGCCCTGCTTGTGACTGCCGCGCTGGCAGGATGTGCGCAGACCGAAGGCCAGCAGAGGGCGACCACGGGCGCTCTGGTCGGCGGCGCGGGCGGCGCTCTCGTCGGCCAGGCCCTGGGCCGCGACACCAAGAGCACGGTTATCGGTGCAGCCAGCGGCGCCTTGCTGGGGGCGGTCGTGGGCAGCGCGACAACGCCGCAGCGGCGCGGCGAACAGCTTTGCCGCTATCAGGATCGCTACGGCCGCATCTACACGGCGCCTTGCGACGACCGCTATTACAGCGGCAATTATTGAGTAGACGCCGGCGCTGGCGTCCCCTTCTCGCCTTGTGGGAGAAGCGCTGGTCTTCCCTTCTCCCCTTGTGGGAGAAGGTCGCCGCGAAGCGGCCGGATGAGGGGTGTTCCAGGGATCGCCAACGCCTCATTTCTTCCAGCACCCCTCATCCGTCTCGGCGCTAAAGCGCCGATCCACCTTCTCCCACAAGGGGAGAAGGTGTCACCAACGCCGGTGCCTTGACCCTACCTCCCCTCCAGCCTCGCCGCCTTCTCCAGCGCCGCCAGCTGCGCCTCGTCCAGCGTCAGGAACCCCATGATGTGCTGCACCACTTCGGCGCGTGCATTGCTCAGCGCGCTGTGCAGTTCGAAGCCGTTCGGCGTCTTCGTCTTGGCCAGCCACTCGCCATAGGACGGGCGGCGGTAATAGCCGGTCGCCGCCGTCAGGTCGGCAAGCACCATCTCGCCGTCCTGGCCTGAGAACACCCTGAGATAGGCCTTGGTCAGCGCATCCTGCGCCTTGGCCGGGCCGCCGGCCTGGCTCGAATGGGCGAAGCGTTTGCCGCTCATGCACCGCCCTCGCCGCCCTGCGGCATCAGCCCGCTGAGACTGTCGAGCAGACCGCTGTCGCGCGCCTGCACGGCGGCGGGCACGGCATCCTTGGCCACCTTGCCAGCGTTGGCGATCGCGGCCATGGCGGCCTGCGCAGCTTGCGCCTCGGCTCTGGCATTGCGGATACCGGCAACCTCGTCCTGGCGGCGAAAGATGCGCTGCGGACTGCGGCCGGCGCTCTGCACGATCTTAAGCGCCACGTCGCCGTCGATATTGTCCATCACGCCGGGGTCGAACTGCGCCATCTGCATGGCCGTGGTCACCACCTGGATTGTATCGCGCGCCTCGGCCGAGCGACGCAGCACGTCGAGCGGGCCGGTGAAGGTCGGCCGCACCGCCTTGCCGGCAAGGCTCGCCGGCGGCAGGAAGCGGCTGTCTTCCTCGTATAATCCTTTGTCCTCGAGGATGCCGAGCTCGCGGTCGAGATTCGAGGCAAAACCGGCCTGGATGATCGAGCCGGAGGGCCCGAGAAGCGCGCCCTTTTCCTCCTGCCGGATCAGCGCTTCGGTCGCCGTCATCTGCGGGTTCTGCACCAGCGTCTGGAACAGATTGACGAACATCATGTCGCGGATCTCCTCGGCCCGGCTTTCCGCGTAGCTGAACGCATAGGTCGGGTTCTGCCCCGTAGCGATCGGCGCAATCAGCGGCCGTCCCTGATCGTCGATCAGGCCGGGATAGTTCTCGCCGGGATTGAGCACCGGCACATAGTCGAGCCGCGCCTTCGAAGCGGTCGCCGGATCGGTGATCTGCTGCAGCGCCCTGAGGCCGGAGCGGCGCACGGCGTTTTCCTCGCGCACCGTGGTCAACGCCTCGATCGTCGGCGAAATGCCGTAGGGGTCGCCCTCGTAACGGCGCCAGTTGAAGCACGACACCGGGAAGGAGCGGAAACCGCTTTCCCTGACGATGACCTCCTCGTCCTCGAGGACGTGATAGGAGGCGAAGGCCGTGTCGAGATACTGGTAGGATCCGCCCAGCCGATACATCTTGCGCTCGTCGCGCGGCTGGATGCACTGGATCAGCGAAATCTTGGTCTCGCATTTGGCGGGATCATCGACCAGCATTTTGATCCGCGCCGGCAGCTTCTCATAGCCGAGCAGCTGTGCGGCCTGGCGCGCCGTGCGCTCGTAGCGGCGGTGGAAAATGTCGACTTGACCCCAGCGGTTGCGGCAGAGATAGCCCTCGACCACGGGGATCGAGGCATAGCGGATCAGCGTGTGGGGCGCAAAGCCCTCCTCGGCGTAGAGATAGGCCGGGCCGTAGCGCACGACGTTGCGCAGGCAGGCCTGCGTTGCCGGCACGAAGTTCGAATTGGCGGAATAGCGCAGCGAGAACAGGAAATCGCGAAGCGCCTCCGCCCATTCCTTTTCCTCGTCGCTCTCTTCGTCGTTCATGGCGGCGGTCGACAGCCCGTGCCATTTTTCCGACTGCGGGATGATCAGGCTTTCCAGCCCGGCGGCCAGCCGGTTGGCTGCCGAGTTGATGGTGTTGGCGTAGACACGCGCACCGCGCCGCTCCTGTCGGTCGGCCTGCGAGTCCGGACCGCCGGGACGACGGCCGCTCCAGACATCGGGCGCGTCGGGATCGCAGAATTCGGCCACCGCCTCCCAGACATGTTCGTACTGGCTGCGCTCGCTCTCCAGTTCTGCCTGTCGCGACAGAATATCGCGAGCACGGGAATCGCTCATGGTCAGCCTCGCTAGTTTTGGCGCAAATGCGCTGGGGATCTCCCCCCTTGAGGGAGAGATGGCCGGCAGGCCAGAGGGGGTCGTCTCGCGTGGATCGGCGACCCCCTCTGTCGCCTTCGGCGACATCTCCCCTCAAGGGGGGAGATTGGAAGCGCCTTATTCCGCGGGCGTCGTGTCCAGCGCCGGGCTGCGCCCAAAACGCTGCACCACGAAACGGCCCATCTTCTGGCCGGGAACTTCGATCAGCGTATAGGTGATCCAGGACAGCAGGCACACCACCGGCAGGACGACGGCAACGACGATCGCGAAGCGCAGCGGCGCCGACAGCGCGTGGCCGTACTGGGTGATCACGAAAGCCGCGACCGGCTGGAGAACCAGCAGATGGATCAGATAGATGCTGAAGGAAAGCTCACCCATCAGATGAAAGAACCCATTGGCGAGCGTCATGGCTGTCTTTCTGGCCACTATACCCGCCATTCCCGGCAGCATCCGGTAGAGAACCAGGGCAAAGAAACCCAATACCAGCGCTTCCCGCATCAAGAGCTTGCCAAGTCCATAGCGGCCGCCGAAGGGCAGCGCGGCCAGCAGCATGGCCAATGCCAGATACACGAAAGGCCGCTTCTGTCGTTGATGGACGACGCCCGCCAGCAGCATCCCGCACAAGAAAATCTGCATTTTCAGCGGCAGGAACGACGGCATCGGAAACTGGATTGACAATTGTCTCATCAGGAACACGATCGCGCTGCCGGTCGCCGCGACCAGGACGGCCGCCCATATCCAGTCAAGCCTGCGGACCAGCAGCATGAGGGCCGGGAACAGTGCGTAGAACTGCATCTCCAGGCCCAGGCTCCAATCGGGCAGCGGCGTGCGATAGGCGAAATTCGGCACCAGGCCGAACAGGAACAGCAGATGGGCGCCGATATTCTTCAGCCCGCTGTCGAGATAGCGCTCGGGCGCCTGCGGCGATCTCAGCAGGAACTCGTCGATGACCATCCTGGACTGGTAGAGATAGGGGCCGAGCGCCAGGGCGACGAAAAGCATGACATAGAACAGCGGCGCTATCCTGAAATAGCGGCGGGTCCAGAATTTCAGCCAGGTTTCCGGTCTTTGCCACGGCTCCTTGTCCTGGCGCAGCTGGTAATGGAACACCATCAGGAAGCCGGACAGCATGATGAAGAGATCGACGCCGAGATCCGGTTCGCCAAGGACGGGAATGCGCCAGCCGGTCAACAGCAGGCAGTGCCCGATCAGCACCCAGATCGCGGCGAGCGCCCGAAGCCCGTCCAGGCACTCGATGCGCGATGACCGGGCTTCCGTCATGCCGAACTCCTCGATTGCCATGTTGCACTGCAGCATGGCGGCTGAAGGAGGATTGTCAACCGGGCTGAACGAACACGAATTGCTCCGGGTTGTTACGGAAAACGCGGAAGCTGCCATCTCTCCCCCCTCGAGGGGGAGGGGATCGCCTCAACAGGCGAGACGCTTTTTGAGGCGAAGATGGAGTCGCGCTTTTCGCGAGACGACCCCCTCTGGCCTGCCGGCCATCTCCCCCTCAAGGGGGGAGATTACGCACCTCACCCTCGCCGCTTCAACAAGCGCGCCAGCCGCCGCCAGGTCCACCAGGGCAAACCGCCGCGATTCCTGAACACCCGCT
Organism: Mesorhizobium sp. M5C.F.Cr.IN.023.01.1.1; assembly: GCF_003997585.1. Classification (NCBI taxonomy): domain Bacteria; kingdom Pseudomonadati; phylum Pseudomonadota; class Alphaproteobacteria; order Hyphomicrobiales; family Phyllobacteriaceae; genus Mesorhizobium; species Mesorhizobium sp. M5C.F.Cr.IN.023.01.1.1. Next base: position 12,377 of record NZ_RZSU01000038.1, read on the forward strand.
TCATCGCGCCCATAATCACGCCCCCAGCAGCACGCGGCGCTGGCCGGTCAGATCACCGGGCGACAGATCGGTCTTGACCGTGCTCAGCGTTCCCTGGCGCTGTTCGAGCTCAGCCCTGAGTGCCGCCTCGCGCGCCTGCACGTCTTTGTCGGCGATGGTCGGTGTCGGTGGCAGCGGCTTCAGCGCCGGCGGCTTTTGGAAGAGGCACATGGTTCCAGCTTTCTCTTGTCCAGTCATAGAGTAAAAAATCTTCGCCATTCCGGCCGTAGCCCGGCAAGCGGCAGCGTTCCGTCGCGCCAAGCCGACCGAGCCAGCGCAGCGCCAATTCATTGGCGGCGAGCGCCCGTGCCTCGACCCGCCAGGCGCCGCGCGCGGCAACCTGAGGCCCAAGCACGGCGTGGAAGAATTCCGTGATGCCAGGCACGCAGCGCTTCATGCGGCGCGTGCCCCAGCTCCAGGCGATCCATAAGCCGCCGCGCTGTTCGGCGGCGCCAAAGCCGGCCTCAGGATTGCCGTCCAGCTCGGCGACATAGGCAAACCCCTGCAGCGCAGTCAGCGCCAGCAGCGCCGGCGACCAGTTGTCCAGCTGGCAGTCGATCTCGGCCCGGTCCTCGGGCCGCAGATTGGCGGCGATGTAGGAGAGGTCGCGCAAGGTGGCGGGGATGATGCGCAGGGTCATGAGGCGGTCATGTCTGTGGTTGCCGTCAAGTTACCGAAACGCCCCCAGCGGATCACTCTGCCCGGCCTTTCGCCGCGCCGCCTTGAACTCCGCCGGGTCGACCACCGCTTCCCTCAGCATCATCACGCCGTAACGCGTCGCCGCCATCAAATCGTCGCGCAGCTTCACCACCTGGCCGTCCTTGCGATGGTAGAGCCGGAACTCCTCGAACCAGGGCAAAAGCGTCGAAAACACCTTGAAGCGGCCGCTCTGCATGCGGTCGAGCATCTCCATCAGCCCGGCCTCGACCGAGACCGAGCCGTCGGCGAATTGCGCATGGCGGGTCAGCATGTTCAGCCCGTGCGCGCCATATTGTTTGGCCAGCGCCACGCCGGCACCCTCCAGCGTCTCGCGGCGGCCGTCTCGCGGCCACGCCCAGGGCAGCCATTCGCCCCACGGTTTCAAGGTCAGCGCCTGCATGGCCGGCGTCTGCTGCGAAGCGCGGCAGGCTTTCGTGACATAGATGACGTCGGCCTCCGTATCCCGGGCGAGCTCGACCGCGGCGGACGGATGGTCCCAGCCGAAATCGAGCGCGCCGAGCCTGGGCCAATAGCGCGGCAGCCGGAACGGCTCGCAGGAAATCAGCTCTTCGGCGATCGGAAAGATGCGGCCGGAGCCGAGCACCGGAATGCCCTTGGCCCGCGCCTCGCGTTCATGCGCCGGATAGGCGGCAATGATCTCGGCTCGCTGCCGCGGCGTATAATGCTCGGCATCGTCGATGGTCATGAAGGTGACGTGGCGGGTCATGGCTGGCCTTTGGAAAGCTTGGGTTCCTCGCCCCACTGAGTGGGGAGAGGTGGCTCGGCGAAGCCGAGACGGAGAGGGGAACGCCCGTCCCTCCAGTTGGGAATGGTAAAAAGAAGTCTCGCTTGCTGGAAGACGCCTGCGAAAGCCCCTCTCCGGCCGCTGCGCGGCCACCTCTCCCCACTCCGTGGGGCGAGGAACCCACGTCCTGCGATGTCACCCCCTCCCCATTCCCTCCACCTCGCAGGCCGACAAAAACAACAACACCACGTCCGACATGCCGAGCAACGGCGTGAAGGTGACGATGGTGATGCCGCCTGTCGCGTTGGTGCGGGTCAGGCCTTCGGAATAGATGTCGAGCGGCGGTTCCTCGTCGAACCAGACGCCGTGCAGCGTCTCGCCCTGCCATTTCTCGCGGCCCTTCTCATAGCTTTTGAACGACAGCACCGATTCATCGGCCTGCACATCGCCGCCACCGCCATGGCGGACCACGACGCTATCGAGCGCACCCGGCGCGCCGCGCCCCATGATGGTGCCGAGAATAGCGTCGGCCGGGATCATGCCCGTGCCCCACGCCGCCGGCTGCTGCGGCGGGCCGATCAGGATGCGCTGCGGGTTGTCGCGCGTGCCCTCGCCGGTGACGCCGGCCGCCCACAGCCGCACGGCCGTGTCGAACACCTTGCCTTGCCACCACTCAGGGTATCGGCCGGTCAGGTGCATTGCCCATTCCGCACCGCCGGCTCTTGTCTTGCCGAGCTGGTTGCCGGCCATGAACAGCCGCTCGCGGTTGGTGGCGCCCGCCGCATGGAACTCGGCCTGCCTGAGGTAAGGCCGGTAGGCGGCAAGCTGGTTAGTGCGGCGCCGCCGGTCCAACTCCTTCAGCAGGCTCAGATATTCCTTCTTCGCCACGGCCGGGCTTTTCGAGGCCAGGCTTTTCCTGAAGGAACGGCCGGAGGACGGCTTCGAGGCCGCGGATGCGCTGCCTGATTTCGTCATCGCTCAATGCATCCAGACTGTTGATGTTGACAAGCAGGTCCCTTGGCAAATCCTTTGGCAGCACCGACAGCACGATCTTCAGATACTGGTCGGGCTTTTCGGTGCGAACCTCGGCGATGACGCCGGCGCCATGCGCCCGGAAATCGGCGCGGATCGCTTCCAGAAAGCCATCGGCCAGCGTTTTCTTCGCCCGCCTCGGTCGGCCGGAGGGCCGTTCCGTCACATCAGGCGGTTCGAAAGGATCTTCGGCCATGCCCTACCCCGCCGTCCCGGCGGACATCGCCGGCTTCGCTGTTTTCTTGGCCGGCCGCGCAGGTTTCTTGCGCGCCCGCTTGCCGGGCTTTGCACGGGTCGGCTTCCGCGCCGACCTTGCCGCATCGAGCTTTGCCCCAGTCGCGCTGCCGGACTTGCCGGCACCAGACAGGGCTTTGAGCGCCGCCCGGACGCTGCTCATCGCACCGGCGCCGACGCCCGTTTGCGAAAACCCAAAGCCGCCGACCGCATCGACGGAACCGCCCCGGACCATGCCGATCCGCACGCCGTCCGCGACCGGCTCGACCCGGCCGCGGCGCGCATCGGGCACGCCCTCGAATTCGCCGATGGCGCTGACCACCTCGCGGCCGTCATCGTCGGTGATGATGGTGGCATAACGGTTGGACATGGTGGATAACCTGGCAGGCGTGGGGTGCGTTGCGGGAGGATCGAGGTACTTTGACAAGGGTAAGTGAGCGAAACCGACGATCACATGCGTCGCGTTCCTTCACGCCGACATTCAATCCAAGCAAGCGAGGGTGGCCCAGAAAACAATAAACCCGCCTCGGCGGCGGGTCGTTGGCGCAAATCAGCACCATGCCCAAATCAATAGCAAATTTGCCGTCACCGATCAGACGCGGCAATGGTCTGAGATGACCGCATGCCACCGCTTGCCACCCTTCCCCGTGTCTGGTTTCCTGACACAGGCATGATTGCTTCAACAGGAGGGCGAAGCTGTTGGAGCTTCTTCAAAACGCACCGGACTGGTCGACATACATCGTTATGCCGATCATCTTTGCCGTGATTTGCGGGCTCGGCTTTGCGATGGTGTCGCGCCGTGCCGGCATGGCAGCTTTTCTGATCGTCGCCACGCTGGCTCTGGCCAATACATATACACGGTTCAAGCCTGCATTTTCCGAAGCGGATATTGCAGAACTCAACCGCGATCTTCCCGCCGACATGGGTGGCGTAACACTGAAACGCGTCACCTTTTCGGACCGAACCCTTTCTTACCATCTTTCGGTACCCGGCCATGCCGACGAGAATTTGATGACCGCCATCCGACGCAACGCGGTGCCCTACGCCTGCAAAAAGTTGGGGCGTCTCTTCAGGACCAAACGGCTGGAGCAGGTCGTCTATGTCTTCAATGACGGCGAGAGGCCGAACGGGTCGCAAATCACTGCCAGCGACTGCCTTTGACCTTTAATTGTTTCAAAATGGTCGGAGGGAGGTTGCGATGGAAGATCAGAACCGCCCCCCGAAACAAAAAACCCGCCTCGGCGGGCGGGTCGTTGGCGCAAATCAGCACCATGACTATATTCCTAGCATAGCTGCCGTCACAAAGCAAGCGAAATCTCGTGGGCCGGCCTAAAATTCGGCCACGCGCCGCCATATGCTGCAGCTGTCCGGATCGGAACCGGCGTTCGCGCGTTTGCAATTTTACCAATGGGAGCAAAGCCATGAATGTCGCCAATCTGCAACTCGAAGGCCTGCTGATGGCCGTCGCATCGATCAATCAGGTCCTTGTCCGCAAGGGCGTGCTGACGGTCGAAGAGATAGACATCGCCTTGCGCAAGGCCGAAGCCAGCGAGACCAGCGAGGAGCGGTCCGAAGGCATGTCGGCGTCGAGCCGCGATGCCGTCAACTTCCCGATCCGGCTGCTGGAACTGGCCAATCAGTGCCAGCCGGAGGCAGATATGCCGTCATTCTCGAAACTGGCGCGCATGGTCGGCCGAATGAAGGAACCCTACAACGACCAGATGTGAGGCGGCGAACAGAACTGACGCGCCGAGGCGGCCAGTCTAGCGGCCCTGCATGATCCTGATGACCTTGCTGTTGTCGGCGGTGGGCGATTGCAGCTTCACATAGTCGGCGTAGGTCATCCTGCCATTGGCAACGGCATTGCTGATACGGCTGCAGAGGGCTGTCTCGTACTTCGCCACGCTCACATTCATGAACGCGGCGTAAGTCTTCTTTTCGCCGAGCGGCGTGGCTCTCTCTCTTGCAATGCAGTCCTTGATGGCCATGCGCTTCACGGCAGGGCTGCCTTCAAGTGAGGCATGTATCGTGTTGAACTCTCCTTCCGTGAGCGTGGTGCAGCCGGCAAGCAGTGACATGCCGACGATGACGGCAGCAAAACGCGTGGCGATGTTCATGAATTCCCCCTAAAGACCCGCGTCTTGCTTATCGCGTTCAAAGTCACAAGTACAGAGGCAATACAAGTCCATCTTCGCCGAGCCGAAACATTAGAGGCGGCAAATATATCGGACTACGCCGGCCTGTTCCGTACTTTGCGACCGCAACTCCCGGATCAGGATCTGGCGAATGCACGTTTCAGCGTCAGCACGCGGCCCGGCCCATGCACGGCGGCAAACAGCAGCCCGGCCAGGAAAGAAAAATGATCGACGAAGAAGCCGAACTCGGCCTGGTTGCCGGCCCAGTGCGACGGGCCGTGGAAGGCAAAGGCGAGGAACAGCACATAGGCGGCGGCGACAAGAGCGGCCTGCGAGAAGAAGGCGCCGGTCAGGAAGCACAGCACGAGGACGATTTCGAGCAGCGCCGCGCACCAGGCCAGAAACAACGGGAACGGAAATCCGGCGGCGGCAATGTAGCCCGCGGTGGCGCCCATATCCATGAACTTGAAGGCCACCGCCATCAGGAAGACAGCCGCGAAGATCAGGCGGCCAATGAGGATTGCGGCGGTCTGCCACGGCGTCTGAAGGACTTCGGACGGCATGTCTCTCTCCCAGCTGTTGCGACGGTTTCGACCCAAGGACGATCGGTCGGCCGCAAGTCCGACATCGGCCGAAGCTTTCTATGCCCTATCTCCTCATGAATAAACCGTCCGGCTGCGATCGTCGCAGCGCCGCTGCTGTTTTTGCGTTCACCACCAGGATCCAGCGACGGCCTTGACCGACGGGAGTTCCTCGCCTAGTGAATAGACAGACCTGTCTCACTTCTTAGGGTGACAAGCCATGATCTCATCATCGCCGCTCGGCTCCGACAAGCGCAGGCACGTCGTCGAAATCGCTTATGCACTGTTCAAGCGCGACGGCTTCCATGCCACCGGCATCGACCGGATCATCGCCGAGGCGGAGGTCGCCAAGATGACGATGTATCGTCACTTCCCCAGCAAGGACGATCTGATCGTCCAGGTGCTCGACTATCGCGCCCGGCGTTTCGACCGTCAGCTCGATCGCCTTGCTGAAGAAGCCGTCACGCCCGAGCAGAAGATCGCGACCATCTTCGACTGGTACGAGCGCTGGTTTCGCAGCGCCGATTTCCACGGCTGCCTGTTTGCGCATGCGCTGGCAGAGTTTGGCAACCCAGAGCACCCGGTGTTCAAGGCCGTCGCGGGGCAGAAGAACGGCCTCAGGCGCAGGATGCAGTCCATCCTCGAGGACATGATGCCGCCCGACCGAGCCGCAAGCACGGCGGCGGCGCTGCTGATGCTCATCGAGGGGGCAACTCTCATGGCCCAGATGGGACAGGCCGACACAGCCATTTGCGATGCCCGCAAGGCTGCCTTCAGCATCATCGCCGCTCCCAGCGCCATGACCGCGCCATGAGCGCGACGGTCATCGGGCTGGCACTGCTTGCCGCAATCCTGCATGCAAGCTGGAACGCCTTTCTGCGAACAGGAGCCGACAGGCTGTGGACCGTCACCGTAATGAGCTTTTCGAGCACGGTGGTCGCCATTCCGTTGGCGATCTCTAGCGCGTCTCCGGCACCCCATGCCTGGCCCTACGTCGTGCTCTCAGCCTGCCTGCAGGTCGGCTACACCATGTTTCTGGTGGCTGCCTACAGGAACGGCGAACTGGGCCAGGTCTATCCGATCGTCCGCGGCAGCGTGCCGCTGCTGGTCACACTTGGCGGATTTCTCCTGGCCAACCAGCATCTCGCCATACCGCAAATCCTCGGCGTCGGGCTCGTCGCCGGCGGCATCATGAGCCTTGCCTTGGGAAAGGGACGGACAGACATCACATCGATCCTCCATTCGCTGGCGGCGGGTGCGATCATCGCCGCCTATGCGACGGTCGATGCGATCGGCGTTCGTCAGGCGGGAAGCGCCACTGCCTACACCGCATGGGTTCTGCTGATCTACGGTGCCCTGTTGCCGGCAGTCTTCATTGCCTTCCGTGGCCGGCTCGTCGTCGATGTTCGCTCTGCCGAAACGCTTAAGGCGCTCGGCGGCGGCGTGTTCGCGCTGCTGGCCTACGGCCTCGTGGTCGCCGCTTTCGCGCTCGGGCCGGCCGGCCCGATCACGGCGATGCGGGAGACCAGCGTCATCTTCGCGGCGTTGATCGGTTGGCTGTTTCTCGGCGAGGTGCTGACGCCCCGGCGCATCGCCGCCTGCGCCATCGTCGCACTCGGCGCCATCTGCCTCGGCTATCAGCCGTGAGACTCCGGCGGGGCGCGAAGCGGCCTACTCGGCTGCCGCCTCCGGATGGCTGATCGAATCCCGCACCGTCCCATACTGGCTGCCCCAGCGGTCGGTCATGTCGCAGCGTATGTCCCACAGCTCCGGGAAGAAGCGATGAAGGGCGCCGGCCTGCAGCAATTCGACCGGCCGGCCCTTGAGCGATTTCGAGCCTAGCCCGATTGAACGGTGGATGAGGTAGAGATGATTGGCGCGGAATTTCTGGAACAGCTCGTCGAATTCGATCAGCGCCTCGGCGACGACATAGCTGTCGCCGTGATCATACCTGATATCGTAGACATCCTCGACCGAGAGCCCGCGACCGTCGAGATAGGACGCCTTGAAGGCCCGCCACAGGTCCGGCGGCATGCGCAAGAGCAGCTTGAAGCCCGGCGATTCCTGGCCGCTGCCATTGCCGAGCTGCAGGCGAATCTCCTGGTATTCCTTGGGCGACATGGTTTCGAGCAGGTCGAGCTGCGCCGTCATCATGCGCATCAGCCGATGCACGCGCCCCATCAGCGTAACGACGCGATGCGTGTTCTGCTGTTCGAGGAAGTCGACGACATCGACCAGCGTGTAGGTGATGAGCTTCATCCACAGCTCCTCGACCTGATGGACGATCTGGAACTGCAGCTCGTCGGCATTCACCATCTCGGACAGCGGCTTTTGGCAGGCGAGAAGCTTGTCGCACCTGAGATAGACGCCGTAGTCGCGCATCTCGGGCGCTTCGATGCGGGCATAATAGTCCGGCTTGTGCATGGCAGCTGCTCCTTTGCCCGGCCCGTCGGTTGAGGGCATCCGAGCCTGAAGAATAAGCGCTTTTGGCTTGAACATTGTTCCCTTCTGTTATTCAAATAGCGAAAAATGAAGGACGAACCCCCATTCAGTGAGCCGCCATGGAGAACGTTTGATGCTGGATGCCCTTGACCGGAAGATCGTCGCGGCGCTCGAACGCGACGCGCGTACCTCCTTCGCTGTGCTCGCCGACGAGATCGGCTTAAGCAAGACGCCGTGCTGGAAGCGGGTCAAGGCGCTGGAGGACGCCGGCATCATCCGCGGCTACTCGACACGGATCGACCCGGCAAAACTCGGCTTCGGCATCGAAGCCTTCATCCAGGTGTCGATCGATTTCGAGCTTTCCGAAGCCTTCGAGGCCGCCGTCCAGGCGCACCCGCTGATCCGGCGCTGCCACGCCACGACAGGCGAGGCCGACTATCTCCTGCAGATCGTGACGGTCGACATGATGGCGCTGGACAGGATGCTGCGCGTCGAGCTCAGCCGCCTGCCCGGCGTGCGCCGCACGATCACCTCGATGGCCATGCGCGAGATCAAGGGCGACATTTCTTTCGCCAATGCCGTTGGTTATACGCAGCAGAAGCGATAGGCGCTCGGCAGCGGCCGGGTTCGTTCGATTGGGCCAATCAACGGGATGGTTCAGGCTGCGGTTTTGTCGGGCTTTTCTATCCCGATGCCAGGCTCGGGCTTTTCTATCCCCGATGCCAGGCTCGGGCTTTTCTATCCCCGATGCCGGGCTTGGGGCTGGATCGACATCCCGCACCTTCTGCTGTTCGGCGTCAACTTTCCGCTTCGGGCAGTCTTCGTAGCCGTGGTCGCGCCCGCCGCAATAAGCGCAGCATTTTGCAGGGATATCGGGTCGAAACATCGTCATGCATTGAAATGCACGTGGCGCCGGTCTGGTTGCGTCGCACCGTTGCTTTTCGCTTACATTAGGGATTGGCGCTGAATCCGAGGCTTAAGGCGTGTAGCCCAGCGCAGCCAAGGCCGACAGCCCTGCAACCAGGCCAATTGCGATAACAATGCCGAAATGCCGTTCCAGGAATTTGCGCCCCTGCCAGTCGTATCGCATATCTGAAACTCCGCCGCGTAATCTGGGGCAATGTGTGCAGGCGTCAAGGCCGGGCTCGTTGACAGGCGGTAGACAGGCAGCTGCCATGGTTCATATCGTGGTTCATATCGGAACGTGGAACGACACCTCATGGCCGAGCATTCTTCATCGGCGGGAGAAAACCACTCCCAGCCCGCTGCGGCTTCTGACCCCCGCCTGGCCTTTGTTTATGCGGAAGCGGTGCGGGGTCTCCTGCATCAGCAGAACGTGGTGGAGAGCCTCAATACGCGAGCGGGCAATCTGATCTTTGCAACCGCGTTCGTGAGTTCTCTCCTCGGCGGCAGGGCTCTCCTGGACGGACTGGGGCTGTGGGACTGGCTGGCGCTGGCGTTGCTTTTCCTGATCGGGCTGCTGGTCGTGATCATGTTGTGGCCCCTACTACGCCTATACGTTCCGCTTCGATCCAGAGCAGCTGCTCCAGGACTTTGTCGATAAAGACCCTTCCGGCACCATGGATGTGATGCACCGCGCGCTTGCGCTGCGCATTAAAACCGACATGGCCAGCAATTGGCGGATCATTCAGCGCTTGCGCATGTCGCTACAGCTTGCCTTGTTTCTATTGTTGCTAGACCTTCTGGCGTGGCTGTTGGCGATAACACGAGTCTAGGCTCAGGCCACATTGTCCAGCATGGTAAAGACTGCTTTGAGACAAGATACGCGACAATCTACCGTCCTAAAGCTGAGCTTCAATAGCCACCTTGTCTATAACCGACCATGCTTGTACAATTTTTTTGTCACGAAATTCGTAGATAACATTCTCGGCAAAGGAAACTCTCCTCCCGTTTACAGGAAGGCCAAGGAACATTTCTTTCGGCGTACAGTCGAAGGCTAGCCGGCTCGCTATATAGGGCGGATCGGAAATCAGCATCTGAACGTTGAAATGAAGGTCCGGAATTTCAGCAAAGTCTCCCTCCAGCATTTCGAGATAACCTGATAACCCCAGCCGCCGGCCATTGTGGATCACCTCATCATGAACGAACTGTCCCAGCTTCGGCCAGTCCTGCTTATTCAGGCAGGCAATGTAGTGTCGGTAGACGTCGCAGAGGTCGGTTTTAATCACGGCGATTGCTCCTATCTTCTACAAGGCCCTGCTGAAAAGGGCGTGTCTCGTGCTCAAGCAGATGACGGTATGAAGCGGCTTCATACGCGGATGAGAAAGTGTTAGACAGCTTTCACTTCCTCTACTCCCGCTTCGTCTAATGGTAGGACAGCGCCCTTTGAAGGCGTGAATCGTGGTTCGAGCCCATGAGCGGGAACCAGCAGCTCCCCAGCCGGGCAACCGATCGGTGTTGATCCGATCAGACTGCTGCAACGCGCAGCAATGCCCGGGGGGACCGGTGTGCCTGCCTTTTCCGAATGGTAAGGATGGTCGGCCGGACCAGGCACCCTATAACGACCGGATGTGACGGAGGACGACATGGCCGACGACAAATCCAAGAGCAAGCAGGACCGCAAACCGGCCTCCGGCGAGGAGCCTTACGACGTTGCGGCTTTTGCAAGAAAATACGGCATACCGCCGAGCGAGGCCGCGACCATCATCAAGCGGTACGGGCCTTCGAGAAAGAAGCTCGATGCGCATATGGCGAGCCGCAACGCCTGATCCGCATCCGGCGGCGTCGACCCGGACCATCACCGCGGCCGGATCATCATCGCGGCCGGATCCATCACTGCGACTTGACCATGCCGCGTGTTTCCGGCCTGCCACGCTATCGGCCGGATTCAACGCCAGGTTCAGGAGCGCAATAACTCTTTTACTTTGACGCGATACCACCTAGCGGGCAATCGTTGGGGGGTCGAATGTCGGACGGTGCATTGCGTTTTGAATGTATCATGGAGCCAAACGGCAGATGGATGGTGTGGGACGTCAGGCTCGATCTGCCGGCCCAGTTTTCGGCGCTTGCGCTGATCGGCCTCTGTCACGATGAGGCCGTTTCGCTCTGCAGCCTCTTGAACGAGACAGGCTCCGAGACAGGCTCGAAGCAGGCCCGGCAGAGCCGGGCCTCCTGATGATTGCGCCGACTGCCGGATAATTTCCCACCCGCTTGTAACGCTGCTTTGGCTGCGGATAGGGTTATTGGCACGGCGGGAAATGTCGCGCGCCTGCCCGCTCGCCATTTGCGCTAAGGCCGGATCTTGGCTTGATAAAGAAAGGTACTAAATCAGCTGACTATCGGTTCACATTGGCGAACCGGCATGGCCAAAAAAATCGAACTGGAACCATCCGGCATTCTGCGGTCTCTTCGGCGGAAGCCTATGAGGCGACCTATGGAGCGCGGATTTATAGCTGTTGCTCTTATATTAGCTTAAGAGCATATTTCGTCAGCCGGCGAACTGCCCAAGCCGGTTAGGCTCGGCGCCATTCCCCTCGATCCCTTGACGCCGAGCCGCAGCGCTGGAGGCGAACCATGCCCATGTATCTCTCACGATTCAGCTATACGCCCGAGACCTGGGCGCGCCTGATCGAAAACCCCGAGGATAGACGCGAGGCAGCCCGCACCTACATCGAGTCGGTGGGCGGAAAGCTGCACGGGTTCTGGTATGCCTTCGGAGAGCACGATGGCTGGAACCTGTGGGAGGCGCCAGACAACGTTTCGATGGCATCTGTAATGCTTGCCATTGGTGCGGGAGGAGCGATCAACTCGTACGAGACCACCGTTCTCCTAAGCGTCGAGGAGACGATGCAAGCCCTTGGTAAGGCAAAGACAATCCGCTATCGTCCGCCGGGAAAGCCCTGACCAACTCGCAGTGTCAACGCTGGAACTGTTCCGGACGTTCTCGCGGCTTTTAGGCTTTCTCACCTTCGACCGACGCGAATCCGATCTCGCGCGTGACGGATCGCTGGCCGTCCTGCAGCCTCGCACCCGGCCAGCGGATGCTATGCTCGCCGTCCAGCTGGCAAAGCCGCTTGCGCGCTCGCCCGTGCCACGATCGCTTGCAGCGGCTCCGGCCGGTGCAGCAGAAATCCCTGGCCGAAGGCAACGCCCATATCCCTGAGGATGTCGAGCGTATCCTGCTCTTCGATCTTCTCCGCCACCACGGAGCAGCCGAGGCTTCTGGCGATGCCGGATATGGCCGAGACGATTTCGCGGTCGAAGCGGCTCTCTGCAATATGCTCGATGAATGAGCCGTCGATCTTGATCGCGTCGACGGGAAAGCGCCGGAGATATTCGAACGAACTCATGCCCGCCCCGAAATCGTCGAGGCTGACGCGGCAGCGTCGCTCGCGCGCCTTGCGGACGAACTGTTCGGCAGCAGTGAAATTGGTGACTGCAGCGGTTTCGGTGATCTCGAAGCCGATGCCGGAATGCGGCGCCCCGGTCTCATCGATGACGGCGTCGACGAAATCCCAAAGCTGCGGATCGCTCAGGGTCTGCGCTGACAGGTTGAAGCCGAGCGTGAGCGCCCCTGACTTGAGCGCCGGACCATGGAGCGAGAGCGCCGTCCTGATGATCCAGCGATCGAGCCGCGAGGCTATGCCGAACCGCTCCGCCGCCGGGATGAACTCGCCCGGCGGGATCAGCCGCCCGTTGCGCCCGGCGAGCCGCGCCAGGACCTCGACATGGCGGCTCTCTTGCAAAGGTGTTCCGAGCCGATGGATCTCCTGGCCGAACAGTTTCAGTCTTCCGTCTTCCATGGCATCGACGGTGTCGGCCGCCAGCCGCGCCGCATTGAGACCGCTGGAACCGGATGTTGTCTCAGGGGAGAACACCGCGAAGCGATTGCGCCCGGCGGCCTTGGCCGCATAGCAGGCGTCGTCGGCGCAGGCGAGCGCGTCGGCCACCGCGGTATTCTCATCGGCGACAAAGGCGATGCCGATGCTGGCCGCGAGCTTGCGCGACGCCGCCGTCGAGCCAAGATCGGCATCGCGAACCGCCGCGAGAACGGCGCCGGCGAGACGTTCGGCCTGCGCTGCGTCGCAACCAGGCACCAGCAGCGCGAACTCGTCGCCGCCGAGGCGCGCGGCATGCACCGACGGCGGCAGACAGCCCAGAATGCGCTCGGCGACGCTCTTCAGTGCAAGGTCGCCGGCGGCGTGGCCGGCGAAGTCGTTCAGTGCCTTGAAGTAGTCGAGATCGACGTAGAAGACCGCAAGCGGGCGCGCCGTTGCGATATGCTCGGCCAGCAGCCGGTCGAATGCAGCGCGGTTCAGAAGGCCGGTCAGCGCGTCATGGTGGGCCGCATGGGCAAGTTCCTGCTCGCGTTGCTTCGCCTCGGTGATGTCGCGCACCGTGCCCAGGATCTGGCCTGACGACTGGGCGTCGGCGATGAACCGTATCAGCGATTCGACATGTCTGATTTCGCCGTCCCGCTTGATGATGCGGTATTGCACGGCGACGACCTTTTGGGTTTGCAGCGGCGCCAAGTGGGCCCGCTCGGCGTCGGCCCTGTCATCCGGATGCAGATAGCTGTGCCAGAGGTCTTGAGACACCTCGTCGGTTTCGGCGACAACCCCGAAGATTTCCCGCGTGCGCTCGTCCCAGTAGCTTTTGCGTGCGGCAAGATCGTGATGCCAGATGCCGGTGCCGCTGGCCGCCAATGCTAGGCGAAAGCGCACATTGACCTGTTCAAGCTCTGCTTCCGCTTGCTTCTGCTTGGTGATGTCGGTCTGGACGCCCATCAGTCTGACCGGCCGGCCTTCGACATCGCGCTCGACCACCCCGCCGCGATCGAGAACCCATACCCAGTGACCGGATTTGTGCTTCAGCCTGAGCTCGGTCTCGATGGAATCGGTCAGGCCGGCAATGTGGCGGTCGCCGCTGGCCACCGCGCGTTCGCGGTCGTCGGGATGCGTCAGCTGCAGCCAGAGATCGCTCGCCTCGACAAGCTCACCCTCGCCATAGCCCAGCATTTGCGACCACATTGCCGAGTAGAAACAGTCGCCGCTCGCGAGATCCCAATCCCAGACGCCAAGATGCGCGCGTTCGAGCGCCAGCTCCCAGAACTCTCCGTTGCGATTCTTCTTGTCGGCCATGCCCTGGACTTCGCCTGCCCCCGTCGCGGCCATTGTGCGGCAAAAGCAAAGAAGAAACCGTTACTGCGCAAGGAGCCGGCGAAGGGGGCCACAGGAGGCACGGCGGGGCGGTTGCTTCTCCGATGACAGGCACGTTGACCCCGGCCGGTCTGAAGTCATCCGACCTTTCGCCTATGCGATCTCCCCGCGAGCTGTCGCTTTCGACCTGCGCAGACCAGATCCAGCCTGGCTCAGGCCTGTTGGCTCACGCCTTGGCCTTGAAGCGCGCCGCCTCCTCCGAACCGCTTGTGGCTTCGCCTGCGCGCTATTGCGAATTAAATGGAGGAGCCGGACAGAGCTTCAAGGCCAGCGGCAGGCAACGTCGGACCTTGAGCGTATGGACGACGACGGTCGGCCATCGCGGCCACAGCCGCGAGGGCGCCAGCCACAAAACCTCATTTCTTCCCTTGCGGGTAGATCGTTTCGCCGCGCTTCAGCATCTCGACGAACACCGCGATCTTCTTCTTGCGCCCAGCCTCGGTCTTCATGTTGTGGATGCGGAAGGCGAGCGCGAACCGGTTCTGCGCGCTGAGCGTTGCCAGCATCGCCTTCGCCTTGGGCTCGGCATCGATGGCCGCCTTCAAATCCCCGGGGATTTTCATGTCCTTGCCGCTTCCGTAAGCGCGCGCCCAGCGGCCGTCGGCCTTCGCTGCCTCGACCTGTTTCAGCCCGTGCTCGGTCATCCGACCTTCCTCGATCAGCCGGGCGACGTTGTCGACGTTGATCTGGCTCCAGATGCTCTTCCTGCCGCGCGGCGTGTAGCGCTGCAAATAGCTCTTGTCGTCGAGCCCCTTGCGCACGGCGTCGATCCAACCCCAGCACAGCACGACGTTGATGGCCTCCTTGGGCGTGATCGAAGGCAGCCCCGAATCGACCTTGTGTATCTTGATCCAGACTTCTGTCTCGGTGTCGTGGTGCTTGCCGAGCCAGGTGTAGAAGCTTTCGGCATCGCTGAATTCGCGCACTTTTTCAGGGTCGACCTTGACCGGCGGCATTAACCGGCCTGCCTTTGTGTGCCGGTGACACCCCGCGCTCGCTCATCGGATGTCTCAGCCATAGTTCCTCCCTCTGCGCCGCCGCATCCGTCTGGATGAAGCAACAGCGGGGAAGCGTCAACAGGTGGATGTAGCTGCCAGTCCACCCCCTCTGTCCCCGCGGCGCCCATGGCGGTTTTTCCAATCGTGATGTAACAGTCTTCTTGCAGAACCGGCCCATGATAGGCACGGCGGGCTTCAACTTGGGGATGTTGCCATGCGAGCGATGCTGTTCGGCCTGATGTTGCTGGCGCCAACCGTGGCCTTGGCGGAACCGATAGAAACCCAGAAGATCATCACCGCGCTGACCGGCGACTTCAATGGCGACGGCGCCGTCGACCTGGCGATGATCGTCGAGACCCAGCCAAGCGAACCGATGGACATGCATTTCTTTCTCAGGGATCGCGAACACAACTTTTTGCGTCCTGCCGGCATCGTGCGTGACCAGATTCTCGGCGAGTGGAACGGTTACGACCGCTCCGGCTACGAGGCCTCCGACACCGAGCCGGAGCTGACCGCACTGCCCAACGGCTCGATCAAACTGTATCTGCCGGCGATGCCGGTCGGCAGCAAACGGACCAACCAGACGCTGACGCTCGCTTACCGCGACGGCGCCTTTATCGTCGCCGGCTTTGCCTATGATTATCATGACTCTTGAAGACAATGTCGCAAGCGACTGCGATTACAATGTTTTGACCGGCAAGGGCAAAAGCAGCAACATGCAGCCCGATGGCACCACAAAGCAGAAGACCGTGGCGGTGGGAGGCAAGGTCATTGCCTTTTCTGAGTGGAACCCTGGAACAGGCTTCAGCGCCTGCGGCGAGTGAGGTCAGCGCCCCCGCATCAGAAAGATCTGACCGGTACGGACTGCTTCACTGCAGCTGCGGTTTCTTGAGAAAACTGTTGCGGTCGGCCGACTTGACGCGCAGCCAGGTTTCGCGGCCGTCGCGCACCACCCGCAATGGGATCTCGGCGCCCGCCGGGTTCTGCCACAGCTTGCGGTAGAAATCGGCGAGCCCGTCGACTTCGCCGTCGCGGACGTCCGAGATGATGTCGCCCTGGCGCAAGCCGGCTTCGGCGGCGGGGCTGCCTTCGGCGACGCTCATCACCACGACCTCGCCATTGCTTTCCGCGGAGAAGGCGCCGAGCCATGGGCGCGGTGGCTTGGCAACCTGGCCGCGTGTCAGGAGATCGTCAAGAATGGGCGGCAGAAGGTCGATCGGCACCACCATGTTGATGTCGGCGATCTCGCCGGCGCGGCTCATCTGCAGGCGCAGCGAACCGATGCCAAGCAGCCTGCCGTCCTGCCCGATGAGTGCCGCACCTCCCCATGACGGATGGGCCGGCGCGGTGAAGATCGCCTCGTCCAGGAGATACTCCCAATAGCCGGCGAATTCCTGTTTGGTGACGATGTGCGCCCTGACCGCCTGGCCGATACCGTCGGCGAGCACCACGGGGTCGCCGGCCATCGCCCTGGCCGCGTCGCCGAAAGCCACCGCGGGCAGGCCGAGCGGGGCCAGCGCCTGCACCAGGCCGAAGCCCGATTCCTGGTCATAGGCGAGCGCGTGGGCGGGAACCACGCGCCCGTTATGGTCGGTCAGCCAGACTTCTTCCGCCTCGGTGATGAGATAGCCGATGGTGAGCACCAGCCCGTTATCGCGAATGACTACGCCGCTGCCTTCCCGGCTCGTGCCCAGCGCATTGGCGGTGAAGGCGTCGTCGGGGATCGAGGCCCGCACCGCCACGATGGACCGCAAAATCGAATCGATGGTCATGCTCTCAATCCCGGCAAGCGATGCGTGGGCCGGCAAGGCCCGATATCCCTATAGGTATGGCGCACGTGACGAGGCGCAAGGGCATCGATTAGCCCTTCCCCCTCGGGGCCTATTGGGGAGAAGGGGCGCGCGGCATCGGCAATAGTTCAACATAAGTTGAACTTCCTGGCGACCGCACTACCTGTATCTATGTGTAGACGAACCTGCCCTATCCACCCTCCCGCTCTCATCGCGCAAGCTGATCCTCCCCAAGACGCTCCCCGCTCACAACACAAGGTCTCCCAAGATGAACCAATATACACCGCCGAAAGTTTGGACCTGGAACAAGGAAAATGGCGGCGTCTTCGCCAGCATCAACCGGCCGATCGCGGGCCCGACGCATGACAAGGAGCTGCCGGTCGGCAAGCATCCGCTGCAGCTTTATTCGCAGGCGACACCGAACGGCGTCAAGGTGACGATCATGCTGGAGGAGCTC
The DNA here is from genome assembly GCF_003997585.1 of Mesorhizobium sp. M5C.F.Cr.IN.023.01.1.1. Classification (NCBI taxonomy): domain Bacteria; kingdom Pseudomonadati; phylum Pseudomonadota; class Alphaproteobacteria; order Hyphomicrobiales; family Phyllobacteriaceae; genus Mesorhizobium; species Mesorhizobium sp. M5C.F.Cr.IN.023.01.1.1. Next base: position 29,708 of record NZ_RZSU01000038.1, read on the forward strand.
TTGGCGCTCGGCCACAAAGGTGCCGAATATGACGCCTGGCTGATCAGGATCAACGACGGCGACCAGTTCGGCAGCGGCTTCGTCGAGGTCAACCCCAACTCCAAGATCCCGGCGCTGATGGACCGCAGCGGGCCAAAGCCGATCCGCGTCTTCGAATCCGGCTCGATCCTGGTGCATCTGGCCGAAAAATTCGGCGAATTCCTGCCGACCGAGCAGCCGGCGCGCGCAGAAACCCTGTCTTGGCTGTTCTGGCAGATGGGCTCGGCGCCCTATCTCGGCGGCGGCTTCGGCCATTTCTATGCTTATGCGCCGGAAAAGATCGAATATGCCATCGACCGCTTCGCCATGGAGACCAAGCGCCAGATGGACGTGCTCGACCGGCGGCTGGCGGTAAGCGAGTATCTCGGCGGCGATGCCTACACGATTGCCGACATGGCCGTGTGGCCCTGGTATGGCGGGCTGGCCAAGGGCCGCATGTACAACGACGCGGGTGACTTCCTGGCAGTGGACGAGTACAAGAACGTGCAGCGCTGGGCCGAAGCCATCGACGCACGGCCGGCGGTGCAGCGTGGCCGCATGGTCAACCGGGCCTTCGGCGAGCCGGCGATGCAGTTGCATGAGCGCCACGACGCCAGCGATTTCGACACCAAGACGCAGGACAAGCTGGCGGCCGAATGAGCGGCTTTGGCCAGACGCGTGAGGCCGGGGACGTCCGGCGCCGCGCTCCTCGACCACTGTAACAGCAGTCATCCTAGGATCTCCGCGACGTCGCTTCGCTCCTGCTTCGCCCTAGGATGACGAAGGCATCACTGCTTAAGGCCAATCGCGGACGGTGAAGATTGGCAATTGCGTCGCCGCGTGCGGATGGCGGTTGATGGCAAATCGCAAACTTCGAGATTGGCTGAACAACACTCCCCCGTTCGTCATCCTAGGGCGAAGCGAACGCGAAGCGGGAGCGCAGACCTAGGGATCCATACCGTTACGATGACCGAGAAGAGCAGCGATCGCCCTCAAGCCTGTCCTATTGCACAAGCCGCAGGCAGGCTTCCGTGCTGCCCAACACGAGACATATGTATCCGCAAATATATACTGGTTGGCTAAAGTAACGGAACGTCCAATGCACATTCCCAGAACCGAACAAGTCCGCTTTCAAAAGGCTTAGACCATCTTATCTATTTCGGTCACGTCATGATCTAGGCACATCGATATTCTGCGGCGCGTGATTGAATCTCGACACGTCGTAAAACCGATACGGTCTCGATGGTCCAGTACTCGCGGGTCGCGGATTACCTGTGTGTCTTTCGCCCGGCTCTGTAGATCAGCTGGACGACGAATAAAAAATATCCAACCTGCGAAACGATCAAGGTAAGGACCGTCCAGCCCAGCGCCTTCCAGATTGAACCCGTTGCCAAAAAAGTCGAGAGCGCCACGACGAATGACGCGGTGGTCATCCCCACCAGGAACTGTGGAAAATTCATCGCTTTCCAAAGCCGTCCCGGAGCTTCTAACAGCCGCGACGGCCACCCTTGCCCATTTACCCCGGACCAACGTTTTCACCCTTTCAATGGTTGCGCAAGGGGCAAATGGATCAGAAGTGTGCACATGCTTAATGCATCCTCTGGTTGAGATGCTTCCTGGCTCGTGCTGTTCCATTCAAAAAGAGCTGACCTATTGCGGAAAGGCACGACGGAACTTTGTTGCCCGCCGGGCGCACTGGGCGCTACGTGGGCCCTGCGGACTGCCACAAAAAAAGAATATCAGTCCAGGGGGGAATGGGGCCAAGGGGGAGAAATGACCTGGCGCTCAAGGTAATCGGCGCGGGATTTGGACGCACGGGCAACGGTCGACCTTTGCCGCGCTGAACAGGCTCGGCTTCCCCTGCTATCACAGCCATCTCGACTTCTGGCGCAAGGTGGCGAACAGCAAGCCCGGCACACCGCAAGACTGGGACCGGGTGTTCGCCAACTACACGGCGACGGTCGACAATCCCGGCTGCTGCGTATGGCGGGAATTGCTGGCCATCGGGCTGTCGTTCGCCGGGGTGGTGGCGGTGCTGGGCGGGCTTTGGTGGTGGCTGGGATAGCGGCCAGGAGATAACGCCGGGCAATCGCTTCAGACAAAAATGGCCCCAACCAGGTGTCGGGATGACCACTGTCGATAACGGCGCCGCCGCCCATTGCCCTGCCGGGCATTTCTCCCCGTGTAGTGACGGGGAGAAAGACAACTTCGCCAAGGATTTCGCCAGTCTCCAGCGTTGCAGAAAACGTGCCGAGGTTGCGGCCAGCCCTTCTCCTCGTCACTATATGGGGAGAAGATGGCGGCAGGCAGATGAGGGGCAGCACAAAGTTGAAGCGATTGCCCTGAGGTAAAACCCACCAGCGCTGGACAGCCGCGCTCAACTCATGGAACCAGTTGCAGGACCGCCGCGCGGCGCCGGAGTTTTCCGGCGCTTCTCTGGCCGCAACACTGCCGCTCAGGCCGACATGGCCAGTGGTCTTGCGCTCTTGTTGGGGATCTGGATGTCGATCTCCAGCGTCGACATCGTCTCGCCGCGATCCATCGAGACCTGCAGGTAATCCTGGTCGATCTGCACATGCCTGGCGATGACGGCCATGATCTCCTCGCGCAGCACCGAGACGAGATCGGGCTGGCTGCGGTTGCGGCGCTCATAGGCGAGCAGCACCTGCAGCCGCTCGCGCGCCACCGGCGCGCTGCCGCGCCGCTTGAAGAGGTCTAACAGGTTCATGCTGCCCTCCTTCCAAAAAGCCGATCGAGAAAGCCCTTGCGCTCGAACGGCACGACAACCGGCAACTCCTCGCCCTCAAGCCGTTTGGCCGCCTCGATATAGGCGCGGGCGGCGGAATTCGTCGGATCGCTGAGCGTCACCGGCGAACCGAGGTTGGAGGCCTTTAGCACGTCCTGGCTTTCGGGAATGATGCCCAGCAGCGGCGTCGACAGGATTTCCAGAACGTCGTCGATCGAGAGCATTTCGCCGCGAGCCGCGCGGGCCGCATCATAACGCGTCACCAGCACGTGCTTGGCGATCTGTTCGCCCCGCTCGGCCTTGACGGTCCTGGCGTCGAGCAGGCCGATGATGCGATCGGAATCGCGCACCGAGCTGACTTCCGGGTTGGTGACGATGACCGCCTCGTCGGCAAAGCGCATGGCAAGCTGCGCGCCGCGCTCGATGCCGGCCGGACTGTCGCAGAAAACGTAGTCGAACACCGAGCTTAGCTTTTCGATCACCTCGCCGACGCCCTCCTCGGTCAGCGCATCCTTGTCGCGCGTCTGCGAGGCCGGCAGCAGGAACAGCGTCTCGACCCGCTTGTCGCGGATCAGCGCCTGCGAGAGCTTGGCCGTTCCCTGGATGACGTTGACCAGGTCGAACACCACCCGGCGCTCGGCGCCCATGATCAGATCGAGATTTCTTAAGCCGACGTCGAAGTCGACCAGGGCCACCTTTTTGCCGGTTCTCGCGACGGCGGCGCCAAGGGCGGCCGTCGAGGTCGTCTTGCCGACGCCCCCCTTGCCCGAGGTGACCACCACTACCTTGCCCATATATGCCTCCATTATTGTTGTTGGTATTGTTAAGCGTCTGATTTGGCGATCCGCTTAAGTGCTTGTTTCATATGCCATTATAAAAACATTGCGCACCTTGGCCGGCATGCTTAGCTGAACGGCGCGATACGCAGCGTGTCTTTTTCGAGAAACGCCTGCACCGCTTTTCCACGCAAGGACGGCTCCATCTCCTCGGCGGTGCAATACCAGCCGTCGACCGACAGCAGCTCGGCCTCGTTCTTGCGGCAGAAGATGCGCGCCGCCGAATGGCCGAGCACACCGGCCGACGCCCGCCCGCGCAGCGTGCCGTAGACATGGATGGAGCCGGCGGCGACGATCTCGGAACCGGAGGCGACGGAGCCCAGCACGATGACATCGCCATGTGCGTGGAAGACCGACTGTCCCGAGCGGATCGGCGTCTTGACCATCAGCGTGGCCGGCGCTTCCGGCTGCCTGTCTTCTGGCTTGCCCTGTTCCGCCTTGCCTTCTTCCGCCCTGCCCGTCTCTTGCGGCCTGCCCTTGCTGTCGGCCTGCATCAGCAGTCCGGCGGTGGCCTCTTTCGCACCGATCAGCACGGGCGGCAGATTGGCCTCGAGCGCCGTGCTGCCGTCGAGCTCGATGGCGTAGATGCGGATGCCGCGCAGGCCAAGCTCGGCGACCAGCGCTTCGATCCGGCCGACTTCAGGCTTTAACGTGTTGAGGTTAAGCACCACCGGCCGGCCGGCGAAATAGCCGGGCGAGTTGCCGATCCAGCGATCGAGGCTCTCCAGCCACTCAGAAAGCGGGGCCTCCGGCGTCAGCGTGAAGGCGACGAAGGAGCGGGCGCGAAAACGAATGGATTTGGTCTCGACGGGGGCGGCGAAGGTCACGGACAGCGATTCCTTACTGATAGGTAAACGCTAGCCAGCCATGGTTAACGAAAGGTTAACGGAGGGCTATTCGCGACATCAGGTAAGCCATTTACTGACAGGCCCGGCGGTAACAGCAACCGAGCGGGCAGCGCTGGAAATTGCCTGCCCTTCTCGACACCTTGCTGGCTAAGTGCCCTTCGCTGCGTCCTCGATCAGTTCCGCTAGCAAGGTAGAGAACCGCTCGTCAGTCCTATCCCCTATGTTTCCCACTTCTCTTGCCACCATCCCGGGCGAAGAGACCGACACTTGCCCACTCAGCTGAACGTTGACCGTGAACGTCCTTCCGACTTCCTCCTTCTCGCTGCCTCGCTTCCTGTAGACTTTGAACCGGAGAGATGGTGTTGACGCTTTGGCTTGGCGGCGTGGCGCGGTGTCCATCTCGACAGTCACCTCGCCCGCCACGTCAGCCTTGGCCGCTTCCAACGACGCAACCACGACGTCGTTTAGCCAGGCCCTGGCTTGCGCGCCGAAGTCCACCCCCTCGGTCTTCTCATTGCCGACCTTCCCCTCCTGCTCACGGCGAGCTTCCTTCCCCCGATCAAGGGCTTCTTTGAACTTGGACATAATAGTTTGCCTCCGATTGTGAGCGCATGAGACCAGCCGTCGCTATGCTCCTCTTAATGGGTAGAACGCGCACAATCGGCGTCCGTTGCGTAAGTGGGGCCCGTGGTTCGCCGCTGCGCACGGCAGTGTCCATCTGGCGCGGTCGATCGCCGGGGTGGCGGCGGTTGATCGCGGCCCTGTGGTGGCGGCTTGGCTAGCGTGTCAGCAGCCGAGCGGACAGCGCTGGAAATTGCCTGCCCTTTCCCACAAGATGTCTGAACGTCCCTGAGGGCTCGACATGTGCAACCTCTACAACATCACCACCAGCCAGGAAGCGATCCGCCAGTGGACCCGGGCCTTGCGCGATATCCTCGGCAATCTCGAGCCTTCCATCGACATCTACCCCAACCAGCCCGGCCCGGTGGTGCGCAACGCGCCGGACGGGACGCGGGAACTGGCCAACCTGCTGTGGGGCATGCCGACGCCGATTGAGCGGGTGAAGGGCAAGGCCGACTACGGCACCACCAACATCCGCAACCCGCAATACGGCCACTGGCAGCAATATCTCGGCGTCGAGAACCGCTGCGTGGTGCCGCTCACCAGCTTTGCCGAGCCAAGCCCGACGCCCGGCGACAAGGACCCGGATACCGGTATCCAGAGGAACTACTGGTTCGCGCTGAACGAGGAGCGGCCGCTGTTCTTCTTCGCCGGCCTATGGACGCGCTGGCAAGGCGTGCGCAAGGTCAAGGACGGCCCCGGCGACTTCGAGCTCTACGGCTTCCTGACCACCAGACCCAACGCCCTGATCGCGCCGATCCACGAGAAGGCGATGCCAGTCATCCTGACCACGCAGGAGGAAACCGAGACCTGGCTGACCGCGCCATGGTCGGAGGCAAGGCACCTGCAGCGCACGGCAGCGGATGACACGCTGGTGATCGTCGAGAAGCCGGCGACGCAGATCAAGTTTCCGCCGCAGGCGCCACAGGCGCCCGTACAGGGCTCGCTGTTCTAAAGCTTGAACTTCTGCAGCACCCAGATGTAGCCCTTCGGCGGGTGGTCCTGGTCGATGAACTGGGTGCGCACGGTGGTGTCCTTCCGGCTGCATCGTTTGCACCTGAATTTGATGGCTTCCAGCGGCTTGTTCCAGCCGACCACCTGCGCGACATCGTTCGCCCTGAAGCGTCCGACATGGTAACAGTGGCCGCATTCCACGATCAGCAGCATGTTGGCCTTCGCGGCACGTCCAACGCTGTCCATCGGCCCGGCCATGGGTCATTTCCGAGTCAGGTAATCCTCGGGAAGCGGGAGCAGGCCAAGATTCGGCATCCGGAAATCGGGCTCCTTCTCCGCTAGGCTGCCCATCACCTCATGCAATTTGTCGACAAGTCCACTAAGCTGCCAATACAGCTCGCCATGCGCCTTCAGATGCAGTTGCGACGAAAGCACCGTCCTGCGCAGGCTCAGAGCGTCGCTGATGATCGCCTCCGCATGCCTCGTCGACAGCCTGTCAAACCGGCTTTTTCGTCTGCCCATCGCGGCACTCCCCAGCTTGTGAGCAACCGCCCCACCTGCTGACAAATAGGAAGGCATTCCTCACAGAGTCAATTCACACTTGACGCTTTTGTTCCCGTTTTGTTCAATTTGAGCAGAAACATTTGGAGGCATCGCAATGGACCACATCGTGACGCTGGACAGCCGCCAGGAGGCCGCCCTTCAGGCCATCGCCGACAGGTTCATTGCCCGGCACAAGGGCGATGCGGTGAAGGCCCTCAAGGAGATGATCGTGCTTAATGGGCATTTGCAAGAGCGGCTGGATGCGGTTGAGGGACGGCGCCGGCGCGGGCCGCCGGAATAGGGCTGGCAGCTGTTGTCTTCCGGTCGATAGGAGCGGTAGCGGCGGCCGCGTCCGGGCTTCGACCAGCGCAAGTTCGGCGCCAGCCGCGCTGATGCCACCGGGCAGCGTCAGGAAAGCAAACCCCCTCAATCCTCTTGAAATACTGCACCTCGCGTTCGTGCTTCTCCGCAGCCTCGCGGCTGTCAAATGTCCCGAGATTGCGGCGCTTGCCGGTCTTTTCGTGCTTCTTGCGCGAATAGAGCCGGTATTTTCCGTCTTTGACTTTTCTGATCGTCTGTCACTCCCCGAGCCGCTGCTTCCCTTTGAGGTTGCGCGCGGCTTGCTCGATCGCCGCGCGGTCGTTGCCCAGCCTGTCGAGCAGCTCCTGCGCCTGGTCGCCCGATATGCCGGTGCGCACCGCCAGGGCCTCCACCGTCAAGACGTCGGAGCTCGCGACCTCGCGGGTTTCCGGCAGGGCATCGCCTGCCGTCAGCGGCAGGGCTGCCTCCCTGTCGATCTCGGCCTCGGCCCGGTGCCAGTGCCGCTCGGGATCGCCATGGATGCGGCCTTCACGTTCCCAGATCTGGTATGCGCGCTCACGAATCTTGTCTTCCCGGTCGTCGCCCATGTTGATTCCTCCTTTGGGTATCGGATGAACGCCGCGCCAAACCCGAACGATCCAAGAAATCTGCGTGATCGGGGTCGCACAAGGCGCCATGCACTGCGGCCGCCAACCCGCCACCCGTCCTGCCTACTCGCACTGCCGGCGCGGGCCGCCGGAATAGGGCTGGTAGGTGTTGTCTTCCGGCCGATAGGAGCGGTAGCGGTTGAAGCAATATTGCACGTGGTCGGGCGGAAGCCAGGCACCGCCGGTTTCATCCGCCGAAACGTTCCCATCCATGGACCACGTGTCGGTCGCCTCGACATAGCTGGCGCTTTCGTCGGGACGCAGTGCGACGCGCTTGGCCGCGCCGGCATCGATATAGGGCGAGATGCAGGGACGCTGCTCTCCGCTGTAAGATGTGTAGTGGTCGTCGCCTGGCCTGTAGGAGCGGTAGCGGCTTGCGCACCATTCCACATGGGCGGCGGGCAGCTCCTGCTGCTCGTCCGCTGCCGGCTTGATAGAGGCGGTAGCGGTGGAGTCGGGCGCCGAAGCCGCGGCATCGACAGGTTTCGAGGTGCGATCAACTGAGACTTGATCGACTGGGAGCTCTGGGAGCTCGCGGGCGGGAAGGCGCTCAAGACGCTGCGAAGCAGGGTCCACCTTCCGCGGCTCCCTCGGCCACAGTTCGGCAACGCTGGAAGTCGGGGCGGCCTGCCGCACCGGCTCGGCGGAAAGAATCCAGACGGCGAAGGCCAATCCGCTGGCGAAAACCGCCAGCGTCAGCACAAAGCCGCCAAGTACCGCCGATAAGGCTTTCACGCCACGCTCCTTTGCCCGTCATCTCTTAAAATGCGAGTCATTGGATCCGGTTCCAACGAGGAGTGGCACAAGCTTGCGCGCTGAAGGAAGTCTCCGTTTCTCGAAAGACCCCTCTCCGTCTCGGCTTCGCCGAGCCACCCCTCCCGCTTTGCGGGGCGAGGAACCCAGGTTTCAAAGGTCGCCGACAAGCTCCGTATAGGTCCTCAGCTCGCCATCCTGCCCGCGAATCCGCCAGGTCTCTCCGTCCTGCGCCTCGACATAGGATGCGCCGAGCGGCACTTTGCCGCCGCCGTCCGGCAGGTCCAGCACATAGACGGGGTTGCAGATGCCCGACAGGCGCGCGCGCAAGGCGCTGACCAGCGCCTGTCCCTCGGCGATCGTGGTGCGCCGGTGCGCCATGCCGCGCGCGAGGTCGCCGTGGTGCAGGTAATAGGGTTTGACGCCAAGGCGGTACATCAGCTCGCGGCACAGCTCTTCCAGCACCTCGACCGTGTCGTTGACGCCTTTCAGGAGAACGCTCTGGTTCAGCAGCACGAAGCCGCCTTGCCGCAACGCGCGACAGGCCTGCTCAGCGGCATCAGTGATTTCGCGCGCGTGGTTGAAATGGGTGACAACCGTGACCATCAGCCGGCCCTGCAGGGAGCGAACCAGCCCTGATGTGACACGCGAGGGCAGCGCGACGGGCACGCGCGTGTGGATGCGTAAGAGCCGCACATGCGGAACCGCCTCGATGCGGGCGCGGATTTCCGCCAGCGCCTTGTCCGGCAGGGACAGCGGATCGCCGCCGGTCAGGATCACCTCGCGGATTTCGGGATGGGCCTCGATATAGGCGAAGGCCGGCTCCAGCGCCTCGCGCGAAAAACCGCGGCCGATCGAAGTCAGCGACTCCTTGCGAAAGCAGAACCGGCAATAGACCGCGCATTGATAGGTCGGGAACAGCAAAACCCGGTCGGCATGACGGTGCGTCAATCGCGGCACCGGACTGAAGGCATAGTCGGCGATCGGATCATCGAGTTCGCCTTCCAGCTCGGCCAGTTCTTCGGGCGACGGGATGACCTGCGCCCGGATGGGGTCGGCGGGGTCGCTCCAGTCGATCAGATCGAGATAGGATTTTGGGATGCGAACCTTGTGGCGCGTCGCCGCGACTTGAGCCGCCGCGCGCTCGGCCGGCGACAGCGGCAGGGAATCCAGATCGCGAACATGCCGCACGCCCGCGCGAACATCGTCCTGCCACGCTGCGTCATCATCGTGCGCGCGCCTTTCATCGGCAGCCATGCTGGCGTCGGGCATGTCGAGGTGTGAGGTCATCGCGAGCTCCTTGAATCGGAGCTGGATACAGCATTGGAGCCATGGCTTGAAGGCAATAAGCGGTGTTGGGCTGGCACGGACGAAAGGCCGCGCCCGGCGCCGGGCACCTCGGTCGAAACGCATCACCGCCCGCTTGATTTCCCAGCGCGCCCATCCGGCTTCATGATGATCTCGCGATGCGGATAAGGGATGTCTATGCCGTTTTCCCTAAAAGTGTCCCACAACGCCAGCAGTACCCTGCCGCGCACGTTGGTCAGACCTTGCTGCGGGTCGTGGATCCAGAAGCGCAGCACGAAATTGAGCGAGGAGTCGCCGAAGTCCGTCAGCCAGCAGACCGGCCGCCGGTCCGCTTCGACCCGGCCGACGCTGATGGCGGCCGCTATCGCCAGTTCGCTGACCCTATGCGGGTCGGCGTCGTAAGAGACCCCGAAATTCACGTCGAGCCGCACAAGGTTGTCGCTGAACGACCAGTTGATGACCCTTTGGGTGATGAAGTCTTCGTTCGGGATCAGGTATTCGCGGCCGTCGCGCGTCACCACCGAGACAAACCGCGCCCGCAATTCGCGCACCCAGCCGAAAGTGCCTTCGAGCGAAATGGTGTCGCCCGGCTTGATCGACTTGTCGAGAAGGATGATCATGCCGGAGACGAAATTTGAAACGACCTTTTGCAGCCCAAAAGCAAGACCGACGCCGACGGCACCGGAGAATATCGTCAGAGCCGTCAGGTCGAGACCGACGGAAGACAGGGCGATGACACCCGCCACCAGCACAAGGCCGACTTTTGCGACCTTGCCGACGAGGACGCGGATCGAGGGTGTCAGCTCTTCGGAGATCCGGACGCGCTCATCGATATACTTGCCGACGACCACCGCAAGCCAAACCGTGGCGATCAGCAGCAGCGCCGCCTTCAGCACCATGAGCGCCGAAAGGCGCACCGCGCCCAAAGGTATTGCGAGGCTGTCCAGGAAAGCCGCGGCGTCGTCATCGATGCCCAGAATGACGAGGGCCGCATAGATCCAGGTCAGCCAGGCGAGAGCCCGCGCGACAAAGCGGTTGCGGATGATGCGCGACAGCACCGATGCGAACAGCCACGCGAGGGATAGCGAGAGCGCGATATAGATGAAATGGGTCCGGCTTGGCCAGGTAACGGCGCGCATGAGAGTGAGCGCGGCAAGCAGGAAGACCGAGAACAGAATCCAGTCGGTGCGCCGCAACAGCGCAACGACGACCCTCAACAGTCCGGGATGCCCCTTGATCTGGCGTGCCCGGTTCTCCACGAGCGGTTCGATGCGCTGCGCCGCGAGCTTCGCGACCAGGAAGAGCACGACGATGATTGCAGCCTGATAGAAAAACCACGGCGTGACGGCATAGTCGAACCACCGGCTGGCCCGGGCCAGCGATTCATCGAGGGCGTTGCGAAAATCCATTCCCACACGACCGTTATGGACTGGCGAACCGCACATCCACAATGTCGCCGGCCTCGTGAAGGGTCAAGCCGGCGATCGAGACGCCTTCAAGCGGCCCCTGCTCTGCGCTTCAGCCCCGCAGTCCCGGCGCCTCTTGGCCGGTGCGCTCGACATGTCGGGAATAGCCGTCGCCACAGGTGTGGATGCCCTCTGGCGTCAGTTCCAGCACCCGGTTTAAGCGCGCGGCCAGGAAGCGGCCGGCAGAAACATCCATGGTCAGAAACAACCGCTGGAAACGGCTAACGCATAACATTAGCTTGCGCTTACATTAGCTTCAGCGTATGTATCTATACGGCCGGTGATCTACCCCCCAACCGGTTAGGCTCGGCGCCAGTCCCCCCCTCAGGCCAACGACGCCGGGCCGCTCGGCCCCTGTTGCGAGCTCGCGGCAGGCTTAGCTCCGCAACCCAGGCGCCTCTTGTCCCGTCCTCTCGACATACTCCGTATACCCTCCGCCATAGGTATGAATGCCCTCGGGCGTCAGTTCCAGCACCCGGTTGGACAGCGCCGCCAGAAAATGCCGGTCGTGCGAGACGAATAGCATGGTGCCCTCATACTGCGACAGCGCCGTGATCAGCATTTCCTTCGTGGCGATGTCGAGGTGGTTGGTCGGCTCGTCCAGCACCAGAAGGTTGGGCGGGTCGAACAGCATCAGCGCCATCACCAGCCGCGCCTTTTCGCCGCCCGACAGCACCCGGCATTTCTTCTCGATCTCGTCGCCGGAAAAGCCGAAGCAGCCGGCCAGCGCGCGTAGCGGCGCCTGGCCTGCCTGTGGAAAGGCGTCCTCCAGCGTCTGGAACACGGTGCGCTCGCCCTCCAGCACTTCCATGGCGTGCTGGGCGAAATAGCCCATCTTGACGCTCGGGCCGCGCGCCACCGTGCCATTGTCCGGCTCGGACGCGCCGGCCACCAGCTTCAGCAGCGTCGACTTGCCGGCGCCGTTGATCCCCATCACGCACCAGCGCTCGCGGCGGCGCACCTGGAAATCCAGCCCCTCATAGATCGAGCGGCTGCCATAGCTCTTGTGGATATTCTTCAGCGTCACCACGTCCTCGCCGCAGCGCGGCGCCGGCTGGAAATCGAACGACACCTTCTGGCGGCGCTTGGGCGGCTCGACGCGGTCGATCTTCTCCAGCTTCTTCACCCGGCTCTGCACCTGGGCGGCATGTGACGCCCGCGCCTTGAAGCGCTCGATGAAGGCGATCTCCTTGGCCAGCATCGCCTGCTGGCGCTCGAACTGCGCCTGCTGCTGCCGGTCGGCGATCGCCCGCTGCTGCTGGTAGAATTCATAGTTGCCGGAGTAGGCGGTCAGCGAGCCGCCGTCGATCTCGACCACCTTGTTGACGATGCGGTTCATGAACTCGCGATCGTGCGAGGTCATCAAGAGCGCGCCGTCATAGTTCTTCAGGAACTGCTCCAGCCAGATCAGGCTTTCCAGGTCGAGATGGTTGCTCGGCTCGTCGAGCAGCATGGCGTCGGGCCGCATCAGCAGGATCCTGGCCAGCGCCACGCGCATCTTCCAGCCGCCGGAAAGTTTTCCGACGTCGCCGTCCATCATCTCCTGGCTGAAGCCGAGGCCGTCCAGCACCTCGCGGGCGCGGCCATCCAGCGCATAGCCGTCGAGCTCCTCGAACCGCGCCTGCAGGTCGCCATAGCGGGCGATGATGGCGTCCATCTCCTCGGCCCTGTCCGGGTCGCCCATGGCGGCTTCGAGCTCGCGCATCTCGGCCGCCACTTCGCTCACCGGCCCGGCGCCGTTCATCACTTCGGCGACAGCGCTGCGGCCTTCCATGTCGCCGACATCCTGACTGAAATAGCCGATGGTGACGCCGCGATCGACCGAGACCTGGCCCTCGTCGGGCTGCTCCCCGCCGTTGATCATGCGAAACAGCGTCGTCTTGCCGGCGCCGTTGGGGCCGACCAGCCCGACCTTCTCACCCTTCTGCAAGGAGGCGGAGGCCTCGATGAAGACGATCTGCCGGCCGTTCTGCTTGCTGATACTTTCCAGTCGAATCATGCTTTCCACGCGTGCCAAAGGATTTTCCCCGCGCCAATACGCGATAGGCCTCGCCTGCGGAAGCCCGCAAATCAATGGGAACACGACGCCATATTCGAAGTTCGAGCTGAATCAGCGGAACCTCAGATAGTGCCGGCAGTTTAGAAAGATGACCTCAACAGCGAAGGAGTATGAGATGAGGACCCTAACCGCTATTTTGCTCGCCACCTCTATGATCGGCCTGACCGCCGGCACGGCAAGCGCCACCTGCCATGACACGACCGCATCGATCGGCGGCGAAGCTCAACCAGGCATCGCAAAAGACGCAACGCGTGCGCCCCTCGAAACTGACGCGAATGCCGGCAACAGGATTGAGGGCGGCCCGGCAAATAAGGACGCCAACACCATGCCGCTTGCCAACCAGGAAGCCGGTGGGGATAAAAACCTTGCCACCTCGCAGCAGGATGTCGAGGCGCAGCAGGAGGGCGAGAAGACAGCGGCGGCCAAAGCCGACCCCTGCAAGCCGGACTGACGCTAATTGAGAGGCCGGCCGCAGGCACCGCGCCGTATGCCGCCATTGACCATCGAGGGCATGCAGGTCGGCCCGATCAGCACCATCCGCAGCTTCCCCTAGACTTGGGGCGATGTCATCTTGAGCGTAGCGCCGTTCCTCCAGCCCAGAATGGAAATACGACGGAATGGCCGAACACGAGTCCTGGCTAGCTATCCGATCCCTCCCGTCACCGCATAGGCGCCAGCTGCGCGCCCGTCCTCAAGACGCACGACGGCGGTGACGATCGAGCCGTACGAGCCGCGCCAGACGCTGTGGCTCCTCTCATGCTCTTTGGCCGGTACGACCGTACGCCCGGTCAAGCGCGCGCCGGTTCGCTGCGTGCGAATGGGCTCGCCGTTGACATGGACTTTCACGCTGGTCTCGGTTCCGATCTCGCCATGCACGTCGAGCGTGATTGTTATCTCGTCCTGATCACCAGCACGGCGCGTTTCGGCGTCAAGCGTAACGGTCAGCGGCGGCGTCTCGCCGGGCCCGCTTGCGTTGTATCGAGCGGCAAAGACATCGTCGGGAAGTTCCGGCGTGCGGGTTGGGCTGGTGCGGCGCTGGCCAGCGCGCTCGAAATCGCCGGCCAGCCGAAGCAGCTTCGTATCCTCATAGGCCTTGCCGGCGAAGGTGAGGCCGACCGGCATGCCGATATCGGCCATCGTGCCCATCGGCACGGTGACGGTCGGAATGCCGAGATGCCGCCACACCAGATTGCCGTTGGCGACCCAGGTGCCGTTGCGCCAGGCGAGTGCTGCGGAGGCCTCGTTGACATCCGCATCGGCCGGCCCGACATCGGCGGCGGCGGGGAACACCACCGCGTCGAGCTCTTGCGCGTCGAGCCAATCCTCGAAATCGATGCGCCGTGTCGCCTCCAGGCCTTTCAGGCCGGCCTCCAGCTCGGGAATGGCCTCAAATGGTTTGACGCCGCGCTTGGCCCGCTCGACATACTCCGCCAGATCGAAACTGTCGCCATAGCGGTCCGGCAGCGTGTCAGGCGGCTGCGGAAAGATCTTTGGGCCGTCGACAGAGGACAGATCGGGGATGGCGGGATCGGCATTGGCGCGCAGGAAATCGTCCCAGGCGAAGACGCATAGGTCCCATATCTCGCGCTCGGCGAATTCTTCCGGAACCAGTCCACGATCGACCATGTTTTTTGTGCCCGGCCGGTCGCGCTCGTAGTTGGAGACGACGGGGAAATTGACCTCGACCACGGTTGCGCCGAGCCGTCGCAAATCCGCTGCCGCCCGCTCCCACAGATCAAGCACCGAAGCGCGGGTCTGGATCGGCACATCAGCCTCCGTATCGCGGCCGATATACATGCGGGGCACGCCGAGCCGCACGCCTTGCAGCGCTCCCTCCAGTCTGAGCCCGGTATAGCGTGGCGGCCGCACGGCCGAGCTCTTCGGCAGCGTCACCCAGGGCTGCGCGCGCCAGAAATCGCCTCTTGTGTTCGGGTCGTCGGCGACGATCACGTCGAGCAGTTCGAGCATATCGGCCACGCTGCGCGTATGCGGCACCACCACGTCCATCGTCGGTACCAGCGGCCAGTTGCCGCGCACGGAAATGACGCCGCGCGACGGCGTGTAGGCGACCAGCGCATTGTTCGACGCCGGCGCCCGGCCGGACGACCATGTCTCCTCGCCGAGCCCGAAGGCGGCGAAACTGGCGGCGGTCGCGGTGCCCGAACCATTTGATGAGCCCGAGGCGAAGGCGGCGGTCAGCCAGTCGGCATTGTAGGGACTTTCGGCGCGGCCATAGACGCCACGCTGCATGCCGCCATTGGCCATCGGGGGCATGTTGGTCAGCCCGATCAGCACCGCGCCGCCGGCCCGCAGCTGTGCGATGGTGAAGGCGTCCTCGTTGGCCGTGAGATGTTCGAAGGCCGGCGAGCCGGCGGCGACCGTCAGGCCGAATACCTTGTAGCTGTCCTTGGCGGTATACGGGATGCCGTCCAACGGGCTGAGCACCGCACCATTCCTGCGGCGCTGGTCGGACGCGGCCGCCTCCTCGAACATTTTGGGATTGAGCACTGGGACGGCATTGAGGGTGATGCCATGGCGGTCGTAATGCGCAATCCTGCGCAGGCAGGCGCCGACCAGCTCGACGCTGGTGACCGTGCGGTCCTCCAGAGCTTGCCGCAACTGCTCGATCGAGGCCTCGACGATGTGGAGATCGGTCATGGTGTTCCTGCACCTGCGCGACGATGAGGCCTTACGTCGATTTTGTATAGGTCGCGACCCTTCAGAGGGGGGTGCTCAAGCTCCGGTCAGGAAATTGATCACTCCGGCGCGCCGGCGAAGAGCACTACGCCGTCGCCGCCGCCCGCCGGCCAATCCCAAATTGTGCGGTCGTAGCCGCCGGTCAGCACCGTGCTGTCGGCGGCGAACGCCACCGCGTAGACCGGGCCGGACCGGCTGTCGAACAGGGCGGTCTCGCTGCCTGTTTCCATGTCCCACAGCCGTGCCGTACCGTCGAGCGAGCCGGACAGCAGCCGCTTGCCGTCGGCCGACAGCGCCAGCGCATAGACTGTGCCCGAATGGCCCTCGAGGCGGCGGACTTCGCGGCCGGTGTCGAGATCCCAGAGCTTGATCGTATAATCGCCGCTGCCGGTGATCAGATGGCGCCCATCGGCCATGAACACCACGCCATAGGGGCCGCGCTCATGCCCGTGCCAGCTGCGCAGCTGCTTGCCGGTGCCGATGTCCCATAGCTTCAGCGTGCCGTCGATGCTGCCGCTGATCGCGCGTGTACCGTCGGGCGAGACGGCGATCCCGCTGATCGACCAGTCGTGCCCCGGCGTCACATGCAGCACCGAGCCTTTCTCGATATCCCAGACAATGACCCTGCCGGTATCGTGCCCGCTGACAGCACGTTTGCCGTCGGGGCTGATCGCCAGCTTGTTGACGCCGCCGTTCTGGCCTGACGAGAAGACATGCAGCACAGCGCCATCGGAGAGCTGGCGCAGCACGATCTCGCCATCGTCGCCCGCCGTCAGCGCCCGCGCCCCATCGGGCAGGAAAAGCGCGGTCCGCGCCATGTCCTTGTGGACGCCGAGGGTGCGGATCAGGCGCTTGCCGTCGATATCCCAGAGCTTGACCGTGCGGTCGGTGCTGGCGCTCATGATCGAGTGCCCGTCGGGCGCCACCGCCAGCCAGACGACGGGCTCGCGGTGGCCATCGGGCTGCGTCGGCAGCGGCGGCGGAGCCCCGGGCAGCGGCGCGACGGTCTGCGGCGGTGGAGCCGGGGCTGGAGCAGCCGTCGGCGGTGAGACAGAGGGGGCAAGCGCGACCTCAGATGGCGAAGCAGGAGCCGGCGGCTGTGCCGATTTCGCGCTGGCGCCAGGGTTTGCACCTTGCGGCGGCGGAGGCGCAGCCGTCTGTTCAGGCCGCTCGAGCGCTTCCGGCGCTGGGGCCGGTGCGCTGGCGACGTCTTCGCCCTTCGGCGCGCTCGGCGCAGCTTGCTCGGCGGTCAGGCTTTTGCCGACGTCCTGTGGCTGTCGCGACCAGGGGCCGAGCTGGTCGGCCACCAGAGCGAGCACGGCGAGGAACGGAACGACGGCGAAGAGCTGTCGCAGGCGTGGCCGTCCGGCGGGTTGCTTTTCGGCGCCTCTGCCGAACAAGGGTATGGCTGGTCCGGGCTTCGACCGGCCCGGCAACAGGCCGGCCCAGAACAGCAGGGCTGCAAGGGCTGAGAAAACGCCCGCTGCGCCGAAAAAAGCCAGGCGCGCGGACGCGGAAGCGTCGCCGGCGCCCTCGCCGCCCAGCGCGAAATACGCGCGTGTGAGGCAGAGCATGCCGATCGCCAGCAGCAGCGCGGCGAGCAGCCTGTCGACAAACCTGTTCATCGGGCTCCCCCCTCGGGCCGCTATCAGTTTCGCCCATAATGATGCCGGTCAGCGCCGGGCTTGTCGATGTCCTTCTGTTGATGGCCAATCTCCCCTCTTGTGGGCGAGATTGGCTCTCTCGCCCCTCACCGCAATTCCACCCACACCGGCGCGTGGTCGCTAGCGCCGGGCTCGCCGCGCACTTCGCGGTCGATGCCTGCCCCGGCCAATCGGCGCGCCAGTTTCTTCGAGAGCAATATATGATCGAGCCGCAGGCCGGCGTCGCGCGGCCAGCGGTTGCGGCGATAATCCCAGAATGTGTAAAGCGTTTCTTTCGGGTGCTTCTTGCGCAGCGCATCTAGCCAGCCCTGGTCGAGCAGTGCTGCGAAAGCGGCGCGGCTTTCCGGCTGCACCAGCGCATTGTCGTCATAGGAGCGGGTCGGATAGATGTCGCGCGGCTCGGGCACGATGTTGTAATCGCCGGCCAGCACCACCGGCAGGCCAGTGTCGAACAGTTCCGCCGCATGCGCGTTCAGCCGTTGGTGCCAGGCAAGTTTGTACTGGAATTTCGGGCCGGGCTGCGGGTTGCCATTGGGCGCATAGAGGCAGCCGATGACGATGCCGCTGACCGCTGCCTCGATGTAGCGGGCCTGGTTGTCGCTCTCGTCGCCGGGCAGCGCCTCGCGGATCAGAACGGGTTCTGAACCCCGCGCGAGTATGGCGACGCCGTTCCAGGTCGGCTGCGCCACAAACACCGCGCCATAGCCGGCTGCGGCGAGTGCCGTGCGCGGAAACTGCGTCTGCCTTGCCTTCAGTTCCTGCAGGCAGACGATGTCGGGTTTGGCGACAGCCAGCCAGGCCAGCACGTTTTGCAGCCGGCTGTTGATATTGTTGATGTTGAAGGTGGCGATCTTCATCGGACAGGAATCAGAGCCGGTCCGCCCACACCTTCACCGCATCAGTCATCGTCTTCAGATGATCGGCGGTGGAGAAGCCGGAGATGCTCTTGCGCGGCTTCAAATCGTGGTCGCCGTCTTCCAGCCAGAGGATTTCGATGCGGTCGGAAAGATCATAGGTCGCGACCTCTTCCCTGGTTCCGAACTCGTCGCGTGTGCCTTGGAAAATCAACGTTGGCGTTTTCAGCCCCACCAGATGCTTGGTGCGCAACTGCGTCGGTTTCCCCGGCGGGTGGAACGGATAGCCCAGACAGAGCAACCCTGAAATCTCGCCCTTCGAAAACATCTCGTCGGCGATCATCGAGGCGACACGGCCGCCCATCGACTTGCCGCCGATGATGAGCGGCCCCTTCACGCCCTTCGACCTGAGGTCGGCGATCGCCTTGATGTATTCGGGGTTCACCGTCTCGGCGCGCGGCGGCGGTTTGCGGTGGCCGTAGCGGCGGGCGGCCATGTAGTGAAATTCAAACCGGGCGACGCCGAACCCGGCCTCGGCCAGTGCTTTTGCCGTGGCGGTCATCGAGGCCGAGTCCATCGGCGCCCCAGCGCCATGGGCGAGCAGGACGGTGATGGGGGCGGTTTCGGGCCCGTCGAAGAGGAAGGCGGTCATTGGGTGGCCCGCAGATCAAGGCCGAGTTCCTTCGCGCCCAGAGGGGGGTGTTCAAACACAGAAATCGAAGACCTCACCCCGCCGACATCCGCGCCAGCTGCAAATCGACGAACTGAATACCCTTGGTCGCCATGCGCGCCCATTCGGAACTGGCGTCGAGTTCGAGATAGCGGACCCAACAACGCCGTGCCTCCGCAAGATTGCCGGCGTCGAATTCGAGCCGTGCCAGGTTGAACACCGCGTCGGCATAATTGGCATCGAGCGCGATCGCCTTTTGCAGATGCCGCCGTGCTGAGGCCTCGCGGCCTTGCTCGGTCATCAGCCCGGCCAGATTGAACCAGGCCTCGACAAGGCCGGGGTCACACTTGATGGCGCGGGCATAGTCATGCGCAGCCTCGGCCGCGTGGCCGGAGGCGCGCAGGCAGTTGGCGCGGTTGAAGGCGGCGATGGCGTCGGTCGGGTCGATGGCCAAGCAGCGCTGGTAGAGCGCCGCCGCCTGTTCGTGACGTTCAGCCTCTTCCGCGGCTTCAGCCTCGGCGAACAGTTCTTCCAGCGTGTCGTCATCCGGCGACCCCAAGTCGAACAGCAATTGGCCGTCGAGTTCGCTCTGGCCACCATCGAGGTAGATCGCATCCGCACGCCCGCGCTGTGAGCCGACATTCAGCGACTTGGCGGTGAGCGAGGCGACCGGGCCGGAGCGGTGCACCGAACGCGCGATCGCTCCCCATGAGGCGCCGCCGGCAATCAGCCCGGCATATTTGCGGGCTAGGATCAGATCGCGGAAGGAATAAGGTTCGCAATCATGCTCGAAGGCATCGAACAGGCTGAGAAGGTCGAGATCGGATGCAGCCAGTCGCGATTGATCGAGAAGTGACTGCCGCGACATGGCCGAGGCCTCCGGCGGCTTCATCAGCCCGAGCAGGCGCAAAAAACCGTTTTCGCTGATCAGCTTTCGGCCGAACGCGCGCTCAGCAGCGACGCGGCGCTCGATCTCGGCATCCCCTGCCTGGGCGAGATACAAGCGACCGAACACGACATGGGTGGTGCGCCTGTTGACGCCGCGCCGCAGCTGGCCCAGCTGGCGCTCGACCTCGCGCGCCGCTAGCCGAAGCGGAAACGCCGCCAGCGCGCCGATGGTGCCGAAGACGGTGCCGGCAAGAGCCGTCACGCTTTGCTCTTGCCGACTGCTTTGAGAAGGTTGGCCTTGAGCGGGTTTTCCTTGGCCGCGCCGGCGCCAGCCTTGGCGGATTTCGCGGCAGGCTTGGCTGCCTCATCTGCCTTGCTCTTCGACTTAGCAGGCGGCTTGGCGGATTGCGACAAGCTGGCCTTCAGCGCATCCATCAGATTGATGACGTTGCCGCGCTCGGGGGCGGCGGCGATGATCGGTTTGTGGCCCTTGAGCTTCTCGCGGATCATCGCCATCAGCGCGATCTCGTAGCGATCCTCGTAATTCTTCGGATCGAAGGTGGTTTCCTTTTGCTTTATCAGTGCTTCGGCGAGCTGCAGCATTTCCGGGTCGGGTTTTCCGGCCGGGATGTTGCCGAAATATTCAGCCGTACCGCGCACTTCATTCGGGTTCCTCAAGGTGCAGACGAACATGCCGTTCTCGCGCGCGCCGATCGTCACGACGCGCTCGCGGCTGGACAGCACCAGCCGCGCGATCGCCAGCTTGCCCGACTTGCGCATCGCTTCGCGGAGCACGGCGAAGGTTTCCTCCGCCATCGCGCCATCGGGCGCCAGATAATAGGGCGCGTCCTGGTAGATGACGTCGACCGAATGCTCGTCGACAAAGGCTTCGATGTTCATCGTGTGGTTGGATTCGATGCGCACCGCCTCGAGGTCGGCATCGTCGATGATGATGTACTGCTTATCCTCGTATTCGTAGCCCTTGACCAGATCCGAGCGCTCGACCAGCCCGAGCTCGGGATCGACCGGCTTCATATTGATGCGGTTGTGGGTGTCCTTGTGCAGCTGATTGAAGCTGATCCGCTCGCTGGCACTCGTAGCCGGATATAGCCGGACCGGACAGCTGACGAGACTGAGCTTGAGGTAACCTTTCCAACTTGCCCTGGGCGCCATGAAACTCTCCTACGCGGCCGTGCACTGTCGAACTGTTCGCAGCGCTTCGTCCAAAGGACGAACGACGCTGCGCAAAACCTACATCGCCCTCACAATACCGGTAAATCCCTAGCGAAATCTTCCATGTCGGCCCAAGGATCGCCGGAGGTGGCCAGAAGGCCCGGCAGCGAAGAATAATTCAAATCTTCCGGAGCGTCGATGGATTCCAGATCGGACCAGCTCACCGGCGTCGAGGCCGGCAGGTTGGTGCGGGCGCGCAGCGAATAGGGTGCCGCCGAGGTGTGGCCGCGCGCATTGCGGTGAAAATCGATGAAGATGCGCCGCTTGCGGTTGTCCTTGCCCATGGTGGTGGTGAAAGTGTCCGGCGCGGAGGCGGCCAATGCCGAGGAAATGGCGCTGGTCGCCTGGTGCAGTTTCTTCCAGTTCTGTTTTTGCGTCACCGGCACGGTGATGTGTATGCCCTTGCCGCCCGACGTTTTCGCGAACGGCATCAGCCCCATCGCCTCCAGCTCGGCGCGGATATGCACTGCCGCCTCGACCACCTCGCGCCAGCTAATCCCCTCGCCCGGGTCGAGGTCGAAGACGATCAGGTCGGGCTTGTCTAGCCGCGTGCGGTGGGTGCCCCAGGTGTGAAACTCGACTACGCCGAACTGCGCCAGCGCCAGATAGCCCTTGGCATCTTCCACCGACAAATAGGATTTGCTCTCACCCTCGGAATTGGTCGCCTCGAAGGTCGCCACCGATGAAGGCATGCCGGTGAAGGCATGGCGCTGGAAGAAACAGTCCTGCGGCTTGCCGGTCGGGCAGCGCACCAGCGACACTGGGCGGCCGAGGATGTGCGGCAGCATGAAGTCGCCGACCAGCGCGTAGTAGACGGCGATGTCGAGCTTGGTCGGTCCGGTCTTGCCGAACAACCGCCGCGTCGGATTGGTCACCCAGATTGTGGCGAGATCGGCTTCCGCAATCAGCCGCTTGCGCTTGGCCGACACCGGCGTCGATAGGCCGACGTCGCGCAGTCCGCGGAACACCGCATGGCGCAGCGCATTATCGGTGGTCCGGTTGGCATAGTGGATATGGGCCGAAAGCAGCGGTCGCACCCAGTTCATCTCGCGCATGATCTCGCGCGGAACCCCTTCGGGTGCAGACGCGCCGGCGCGCAAGGGCTCCAGCCGAGCCAGCAGGTCGGCGGCGGTGGCGGCGTCGAAGCCGGTGCCGACCTTGCCGCGATAGTGCAGTTCGCCATCCTCGAATTCGCCGAGGCCGAGTGCGGCCAATCCCTCGGCTGCATCGGAGGTGGTATAGCCGGCGATGATGAAGCCACCGCTCTTCAGCGCCTTGATCTTGGTCCAGGTCTTGGTGCGGCCGCTCTGGTAGATTGCCGTGGCGCGCTTGGAGACGACGCCTTCCAATCCCATCTCGGAAGCCTGGGCGTAGAGCGCCTGGCCATCGCCTTCGACGTGGTCGCTGAACTGGATGGCGGAGTTGGCGCCCAAGCCGGACAGCAATTGCGACAGCAGCGCCTTGCGCCGGCCGAGCGGCGCTTTTCTCAGGTCCCAGCCGTCGAGATGCAAGAGATCGAAGGCGTAGAAGTGGAGCTTGTTGCCGGCGCCTTCGGCCAGCGCCTCCTGCAAAAGAGCGAAGCGGCTGATGCCCTTGGCGTCGAGCACGACGATCTCGCCATCGATAACAGCCTCACGGCATGGCAGCCTGGCGAAGGCATGCGGCAGGTCGCCGTAGCGCCTGGTCCAGTCGAGACCGGCGCGTGTGATCAGCCGCACCTCGCCCTCAGCCAGATGCGCCATGGTGCGATAGCCGTCGAACTTGATTTCGTGCAGCCAGATTTCGCCGGTGCGGTCCGCGGGGTCATCGCCGCCAGGCGGCTTCGGAACCTGCGTGGCCAACTGCGGCCCGATCCGGGGAGGCGGTGGCGCCTTGACGGCGCCCGGCAAAGTGCCGGGCTTCAGCACGACCGGTTTCGCAGGTTTGGGGACTGGCTTCGGCGTTTCGACCAGTTCCTCGATGCGCCGTCCCGATTTGACGCTTTCCGGCCGCTCGGCAAGGATGTCGAGCGCTGTATCGGCGGCGAGATCGCGCTCCTTGAACAGCAGCCAGTTTTTCTTCTCGTCGTCGCCGGGCTTGGCCTTTAGCCTGGTCAGCATCCAGCCGCCATTGAGCTTCTCGCCGGCGAGACGGAACTTGAAGGAACCGGTCCGCAGGCTCTTTTCGACATCGTCCATCGGCGCCCACACGCCTGTGTCCCAGACGATCATCGGTCCGCCGCCATATTCGCCCTCGGGAATGACGCCCTCGAAGTCGATATATTCAAGCGGATGGTCCTCGGTCTCGACCGCCAACCGCTTGTCGGCGGGGTTGAGCGACGGGCCGCGAGGCACCGCCCAGCTCTTCAGCACGTCGCCGACTTGCAAGCGTAGGTCATAGTGGTCAGCGGTGGCGTGATGCTTGTGCACGACGAAGCGATTGCCTTCTCCGGCAACCAGCCCGCCGACGGGTTCCGGCGTCTTGCTGAATTCGCGCTTGGCGCGATAGGCCTTGAGTTTCGGCGTCATGTCCGCATGCCAAGCCGGCTGCGCAAAAACAAGGACTTGACCCGCATCGCTTGAATCATTTTGTCAGCATGCGGCAGGCCGATGTCGAGCCTCGCACAGCTCAATCGTCGGTGGCCGGCGTTAGTTCGAGCTCGGCCGGCGACAGACCCTGCTGGAGCTGGCTCAGCCGGAATTCGTCGACCCAATAGGCCTCGCCGTCGACGAGGACACGCGCTTTGTAGGCGCCGGCGGAAAAGCTCTGTGCGGTGATATAGACCTTGTGGCGGTCGAGCGCCTTGCGCACCGCGGCACGCTTGGAATTCTGGCTGGTGACGGAACTGGCCATGGACTCGCTCATACACACGCCGCCGCAGGAGAAGGCGGCTGGCATAAGGATGGCCGAGACCGGGTGTCGTGTCAATTTGGGGTTTGATCGCCTCGCGTTCAGGCTACCCTTCCCGAGCGACTATGGAAACTGAGCGGGAGCTCTATATGGTCCTGACGCAATAGTCCTGATGTATACGAACCCTGACACTATCCGGAGATCTCATCTATGACCTTGAGCACACACAAGCTCGGCAGCCAGGGGCTGCAGGTATCGGTGATCGGCCTCGGCTGCATGGGCATGAGCCAGTCCTACGGCCCCGCCGACGAGGCGGAATCGATCGCCACACTGCACCGCGCCATCGAGCTCGGCTGCACCTTCCTCGATACGGCGGAAGTCTATGGCCCGCACACCAATGAGGAACTGCTCGGCCGCGCCCTGAAGGGCCGGCGCGACGAGGTGACGATCGCCACCAAATTCGGCTTCCGTATCGAAAACGGCAGGCAGATCGGCACAGACCGCAACAGCCGGCCCGAGCATATCCGGGAGGCGGTGGACGGCTCGCTCAGCCGGCTCGCCACCGACCATATCGACCTGCTCTATCAGCACCGCGTCGACCCGGCGGTGCCGATCGAGGATGTGGCGGGTGCTGTCAGCAAACTAGTCACTGAAGGCAAGGTGCGCTTCTTCGGCCTGTCGGAGGCGGGTGCGGCCAACATCCGCCGGGCGCATGCCGTGCATCCGGTGTCGGCGGTGCAGAGCGAATATTCGCTGTGGGAACGCAATCTGGAACCGGAGATCATACCGCTGCTCGGTGAACTCGGCATCGGCCTGGTGCCGTTCGCGCCGCTTGGCCGCGGCTTTCTCACCGGCGACGTCAAGCGCGCCGAGGACTACCCGGAGGGCGACTTCCGGCGCGGCGACCCGCGCTACCAGGGCGCCAACTACGACGCCAATGTGCAGGCAGCCGGGATTGTCCGCGACATCGCCGCGGCCAAGGGCGTCAAGCCCGGCCAGATCGCACTGGCTTGGCTGCTGCACAAGGGCAGCGACTTCGGCATCGACATCGTGCCGATCCCCGGCACCAAGCGCAGAAAGTACCTCGAGGAGAATGTCGCCGCCGCCGCGATCAAGCTCGACGCCGCCGCAATGCAGGCGCTCGACGACGCGCTGGCGCCGGACAAGGTCGCGGGTGAGCGCTACAACGAGCGCACCATGAGCATGATCGACCGGTAGGTGGCATCTACGGCAGCTTCGCCAGCTCGGCAGCGCGGCGGATGGCAAGCAACGCGTCCCAGTTGGTCACGGGGTAGCCTGCGATGAAGCGTTCGACCGAAAACCCCGGAAATTCGGCTCTCAAGCGGGCCGCGGCGTGCGCCGCCTCGCGGGTCTCGCCCATCGCCGCATGCGAAAGCGCCAGGAACATCAGCACATCCGGCGACTCCGGCGAACTCCTGCGGAGCGCCGCAATGGCTTGCCCGTGTCTGCCAGCGACGAACAGGATGCGGCCTTGCATGCCGAAATACCAGGGCGGGGCCAATGGATTGAGGCGCATGGCACGCTCGATGAGCGGGATCGCCTCGGCCGGATCGCCGACGACAAGCGCCTTGCTGCCGGCTAGCAGCGACAGTATGCCGGCGTGATTGGAACCGTATTCGAGTGCGCGCAGGTGCGCGCGCTCCGCTCCTTCGAGATCGCCAAGGCATGCCTTGACATTGCCAAGGCATGCGTGAGCGCAGCTGTCCGTCGGGTCGAGACGCAAGGCGTTTTCGGCCGCCATCCGCCAGTTCTCGATCGACGTCAGCACGTCGTCGCCAAAGCCGTTGCAGGCCTCGACCGAATAGGCATAGGCGAGTTCGGCCCAGCAGTTAGCGAAAGTAGGGTCAAGCTCCAGCGCGCGTGAAAACAAGCGGATCGCCTCGACATTGCCGGCGGGGCTGAACGTGGTGTGCTGTTCGACGCCAAGCAGGTAAAAATCATAGGCCCGCAAGCTGGCCGGCGGCTTGCGGCGAACCGCATTGCGGCCAACCGTGGCCAGCGTTCCGTAACTGCCGGCAAACACGTTGATGATGCTTTCGGTCAGGCTGTCCTGCAGCGCGAAAATGTCCTCGGCCGGGCGATCGTAGCGCTCCCTCCACAGGCTGACGCCGCTACCGGCATCGGCAAGCTCTATCGTCAACCGAATCCTCTGGTCGTCCGCACGCAACCGGCCCGATACGAAATAGGTGACGCCGAGCGCCTTGCCGTCCGCCGCGAAGTCAGCCGGCTTGCTGCCCAGCGATTTCATCGTGTGGAAGGCGATGACAGGCAGGCCCGCATAACGTGCCAGGTCGATGGTGATGTCTGACGACAGGCCGTCCGCAAAGCGGCGCCAGCGCTCGTCGGAATTGAGGCATTCGATCGGAAATATGGCGAGTACCGGCGGGGCGCCGGACAAGGACGGAGCCGGCGCTGCCCTGGAAGACGCTGCGGTCGTGTTTGGATCGATCACTAAAAAATAGCCTCGGGAGAGTCCGGCGACCCTCTGCGAAGCGCCGAAGAACAAGCCGGAACCCAACCGGCGCCAAATCCCGCCCGTTCTTGCGCAAACCTCCGGCCTTGGCTAGCATCCGCCTGCCGGCGCCGAGCGGAGGAGAACGTCGCGGTGGACCGGCTGGAGCGCCGTTGCGTCCCCTTGGGCGCTCAAAGGACACTCCATTTCTAGACCGACGCATGAACCTGCCGGAGACCCATTTCGGCTTTCGGAGCCATGCGCTCATATGGAGGAGACTAAATTGATCAACAGACGTGAATTCCTGCTGTCGTCCGTGGCGACGGGCACATTGGCTCTGGCCGCACCGCGACTGGCTTTCGCCCAGGACAAGCTGACCATCCTGGGCTCGGTGCCGAGCCTCGGCTTTCCGTTCTTCGTTCACATGCTGAACCAGATCAAGGCGGAGGCGCAGGCGCAAGGTGTCAACCTGACCGAGAGCGACGGCCAGAACTCGGCGCCCAAGCAGACCGCCGATATCGAAGCGGCGCTTGTGCAGAAGGTCGACGCCATCGTCATCTCGCCGCTCGACGTCAACGCGCTGGCGCCGGCCATCGAGCAGGCGGTCCAGGCCGGCATTCCCGTCGTCACCATCGACCGCCGCGTCGACGGCGTCGAAGGCATCCTCGCCCATGTTGGCGCCGACAATGTCAAGGGCGGCGAGGCCGAAGCGCAGGCCATGGTGGCGGCGTTCCCGAACGGCGCCAAGATCTTCCATTTGCAGGGCCAGCCAGGTGCTGGGCCCGCGATCGACCGCAACAAGGGCGTGCACAATGTTCTCGATCCGCTGAAGGACAAGTACCAGATCGTCTTCGAGCAGACCGCCAACTTCGCCCGCGCCGAGGCGCTGTCCGTCACCGAGGCCGGCCTTGCCGCCAACGGCAAGCCCGACGCGATCATCTGTGCCAATGACGACATGGCGCTTGGCGCGGTTGAAGCCTGCGCGGCGCGCAACTTCACCGACGTCAAGATCTACGGCTTCGATGCGCTTCCCGAAGCGCTGGTCGCCGTGCGGGACGGCAAGCTGGCCGGCACCGTCGAACAGTTCCCCGGCGAGCAGTCGCGCACCGCGGTGCAGATCGCCGTCGCCTATGCCAAGGACAAGACCGAGCCGAAGGAAAAGCTCGTCCTGCTGACGCCGATCGTCATCGGCAAGGACAATCTCGACAAGGCGGAAAGGCTGGGCGAGACGAAGTAGTCGGTTAGGTTGTGATTGCTATGCCGGCGCGGCAGTATCCCTACGGCAAAGATCAATGGCCGACCTTGGCGCCGCCCCTCATCCGCCTGCCGGCACCTTCTCTCCGTCTAGTAACGGGGAGAAGGGAAGCGCTCCAGCGCCGGCGCCCCCCTCTCCCCCGTTCTTCACGGGGAGAGGGTAAGGGTGAGGGGCAGCGCAAACGTCCCATGTGTATGTAGGGGGCAACACTTGTCGCTAGCTGAAGTCGCATCATCGCCCCCGCTCCTCGCCGTCGAGGGCGTGACCAAGCGCTTTGCCGGCGTCACCGCACTCAGCGACGTCTCGCTCGAGGTTCGGCCCGGCGAAATCCTCGGCCTGCTCGGCGAGAACGGCGCCGGCAAGTCGACGCTGCTCAAGATCCTGTCCGGCGTGATGCCGCCTTCCAGCGGCCGCATCGTCTTCGACGGCGTCGAATTCAATCCGCACAATCCGCAGGATGCTAAGCGCCTCGGCATCGTCACCATTTACCAGGAACTGAGCCTGATCCCGACGCTCACCGTGGCGGAGAACATCTTCATCGGCCGCGCGCCGCTCGGGCCGCTCGGTCTGGTCAGCTGGCGGAAGATGGAGGAGGACTCCCGCGCGATCATCGCCCGCGTCGGCCTGAATATCGATCCGGCGACACCGGTGTCGGCACTGTCGGTGGCCGAGCAGCAGCTGGTCGAGATCGCCCGTGCGCTGTCGCTGAAGAGCCGCCTCATCATCATGGACGAGCCGACCTCCGCGCTGACCGAAACCGAAGTGCAGAAGCTGATGTCGATCATGGGCCGGCTGCGCAACGACGGCGTCGCCATCATGTTCGTCACCCACCGGCTGGAAGAGGCCTCCGCCATCTGCGACCGCATGACGGTGCTGCGCGACGGCAGGCTGGCCGGCCATCTCGACCGCGACGGCGGGCCGATCAAGCTGCCGAAAATCATCGAGAAGATGGTCGGCCGCGCTGCATCCGAGCTTTATGCCAGGCCGACGCTGCGCGATGTCGCCGGCGACATCAGGCTTTCCGTGCGTGGCCTGCGCACGGTGCGCGATCCGCAGGCGCCGCACGCCATCGTGCTCGAAGGCG